>DATBWB010000027.1 GCA_036514995.1 Candidatus Acidiferrales bacterium | reverse complement strand
GCAGAAAAAGTTCCGTCGGTGCTGAATAATTCAGCGTCGGCCAACAGGCCGCTGGCTCCATCGCCTCCGGTAATCAGGATGGCGCCAGTTTGAAGCAAAACGGCGGAAGCTCCGCTGCGGGCCTGCGCCATTGATGCGGTTGGAGCCCACGTGCCGCTGGCGACTTGCAACACGTACCCTTTCAGCAGCACTACCGCACACAACACCGCTGCGAGCAAACACACCAGCTTAAGTGCGCGTTTCATGTCCTGTACTCCTTCGCAATGCTGTCAGAACGATCGGGGGTCGAGAGAAATTGCTCAGGCGGGGAGGATTCTTGCGGCAAGCAACTACAAGCCTTCAAGGTAGGTTGGGGTCTACAATCTACTGCCGCAGCGAAGTAGAAAAGCCCATGGCGCACCGAAAATGGCCCCTTGGTGACCATGTCCCCTTTTCGTCGCGCGCGACTCCGCCTCACTCTCACCTCAATTGGGTAGCTCTACGCGGGGCGGCAGAACTACACTTGGGAATTGATAGCAGACTGTCCGCCAAACCCGAGGCATTCTCAATTCGGTGGGCTAGTGAACAGCAGGGGCACTATATGCGGTTTATTTTCAATCTATAGGGCGTGGGCAGAAGGCTTGCGGACAGGCATGCCGTTGCTTGCATCACTTGCGCTTCGCTCCTTTGTGTTTACAGTAGTTACCAAATAATGGGCTCGATTGTTCAAAAAAATGCCCTCCGCGTGGTCAAACCGGGGCGGAAGATTCCGCACCTTCGCCTGGTAATGAGACTTCTAGTTCCGCCGTAATGGACTACTGTGGCCCGCGGAAACATTCCAGGGCGATAGCTCCCGCTCGAACTCGGCAATCAAGGCAAAGATGCCGAATATCAAGCGACCATTGGGTGTCGAGGTGTCCACGCCTTCGTGCAGGCTCACAAAGTCAATCCCCAAAGCGCGGAACTCTTCGAGCGCGTTCACCAGCTGGCGCAGGCTACGGGCAAAGCGGTCGTAGCGGTAGACAACCACGGCATCCACCAATCTCTTGCGGCAGTCGGACAGCAAACGGTCTAAGGCCGGCCGGTGTTCTTTGGCACCGCTAAATCCTGTGTCAACGTATTCGCCGGCGAGCTCCCACTCGCGCCGCTTGCAGTAGGCGCGCAGCTCGTCAAGCTGCATCTCGGGGTTCTGCCCGTTGTGTGTGCTCACCCTGGCGTAAATCGCTGCGCGCTTCATCGTTTTTCGCCCTTCTGGCGCTTCGCCGGGCGTCCTCCGAGTTTAGCCCACCGCGATAGCTCTTCTTTCGAGTGTTTGCGAGCCCGTGCCAGGCCACCCAGCCGCGCCCAAGCCTTCCGCTGCTCACGGGTTGTCTTTTGAGCACGAGCCTTTCCTCCTAGTCTTCCCAGGGCCGCGGCATGAGGATTCTTCCTCGGCATGAACCTATCTTACTCATCGCTAAGTAAGATTGTCAAGAGAAAAAGCAGGGTGTTGATCCCAAGGTGGGAAGGAAGGGAGGGTTGGATTCGACGCAACGTACCAAAGGGCGCCCGCGCAAGCCCCTTCAACCGCTTGATTTTTCAGGCTGAACTCTGGCTGTCTCAGGCTGTGCCAAAGGATGTGAGGCTGTTGAAAAACTGCGCCAAATCCCGCTATCGCTCGTTGAGAGCGCATTTAAGTGACTGATTCTTCGTTTGGCAAAAAGTACTCGGCGACCCCCAAAAGAGTTTTTCAACATCCTCATGTGATTTGATGCGGAAGATACCGGTTTCCTCAGGCTGGCTGAGCTCTCTGGTTTCTGCTGAACCTAACCGAGCGTGGACATCTCACCGTTTGCCCGGCAAGATAGAACTCGCCCAGAAGATGGGGTGCTCGGGCAAGGCGGCGTTTCTTGGCCGAGTTGTCACTCTACGGATGTCCCATTTCGGCTGGAGCTCATCATGTGTTGATATTGCGGAGTCAAGCCCGGCGTGGAACGGACGGCCAGGCGAAGGTTGTGCGCACCGCTCCACAGGGAGGCCGTGGTGCCTGCCACTTGAGGCAGCCACCACAACCGGCGAACCCACGGCCGCTGGCTTTTCATCATGCGCCTGCCCAGATAGTCGAGCAATCCCGGCCCAACCTGGACTGCCGCATACAGTCCGTTGGAGCTGGCGAAGGGACGCATCAGGGGATTCATTTCGTAGCCTTGCCCACTCTCAATGATCCGGCGGGTAGACCACGCATCGAAGGTGGCGGCGCTATGGTGCACAACGGTCAAGACATACCACAGCCGCTTCGTCCCTCTCGTCACCGTTTTTACTTGGTAATCTAAGGACTCCCCAGGAACGGCTACTCCGTGCGTGTAGGCGCCTAGCGCGGACGAGCCAGCACTGCCCGCAGGTTGCGGCTCAACATGGTCGCGCAGGAAAAGCGCAGGCCCAGCAGGATTCTCCTCCACCAGCCCGAATGGCTTCGACAGATCGCCCCGCGTCCAAAGGCTGGCCCGATTCATGAAAGGTGCCGCGTCTTGGAGCTTAGACCTAAAAGACAGCTCCGGGTCTGGAGCCGACGCCTTCTGGCTGAATTGGCGTGCTGCTGTGGACTCGATTTGAACCATGGGGGCGTCGGCCCGGTCAACCTGAAATGTCAGGGTTAGAGGAATTCCCGGGCCCTGGAGGAGCAAGACTGCAAGTGCGAACAGCATGGTCGTCGGGTTTCCTTTGGTCGCAAACCTCCGTATCCTGCTTGCAAACCGCCGACCAAGGGCGACGAAAGTTGGCTAGCGTTGGGCTACTCAATGGGGGGTAAGATGTCCTGGACCTTCTAACGCAGGACTTCGCGAATCAGAGTAAAGCCGATAAACGGAGAGCGAATCCCCAGATGACGAACCGGCGTACCGCAACGCCCAGCACCTATCCGAACGATTGCCAAACGAACAGGATTAAGGCCTGCAAGTCACTCCGCTCGGCGCCGATGCCTGGGCTGGCACCCTGGAGCTGTAGGTTGACGGCGAAGAAGTTCGTCGGTACCGACCAAGCCATCAAATCTCGCTTGCCGGCGAGGGTGGAAGGATTGATCCCAAGAGATCAGAAAAGTTTTCGCGGTCGGCTTGGTGCTCACTAGGAAAGGCCCCAGGTCTACGAGGTGTGAAACCTCCAATGGCCAATGTTGTTTAAATTCTTTCTTTTCAGCTAGGCGCTAGCCTATCTCTAGATGTTCACTGAAAAAAGATGCATGGGTAATTCCCAGGACTCCTGGCAGTTAACTTGCTGTGCAAGCGGGGAGGTCGTCTTCCCGGCGGAAGCCCCGCTGTCGCGGGGCTGGCGTCGTGTTTTGGGTGCTGGGCAGAGGGTGTGCACAATGACCACGGCCATGATCGCAGTACCGCACGCTTTGGGAGACCTCGGAATTCGCAGAAATCTGCTCGAAGACCTCGCCCTGAAAACCCTTTACCTTGAGGGTGAGCTTTCCTTGCGCGAGCTGGCCGAGCGGATGCGGCTCAGTTTCGGTGTCGTGGAAGAGATCTTTCAGCGCATGCGCAAAGAGCAGCTCTGTGAAGTTAAAGGGATGATCGGAGGCGTCCACCGGGTCGCCACCACGTCCCAGGGAAAAACACGCGCGCTGGAGTTGCTCTCCCTGAACCAGTATGCAGGCCCGGCCCCGGTATGCCTCCCAGCCTACGTCAGCCGGGTGCGAGCACAGAGCGTGCGGAACGCGGCTGTGTGTCCGGCCGACGTTCACCGGGCGTTTGATCACCTGGTCCTATCCGACGAGACGCTGGCACAACTTGGCACCGCCGTGGTCTCGGGCACGTCCATCTTTCTCTACGGTCCCACCGGCACAGGGAAAACCAGCCTTGCTGAAACCCTGCCCAGCATCTATCACGACAGTGTTTGGATTCCTTACGCGGTCGAGATCGATGGCCAGATCATCACGGTCTATGACTCCGGAGTCCATGAACGAATTGACCAGCCCGTGCCGCCGGACAGCGACGGTCGCTGGGTTCTCTGTCGCCGGCCGCGGATCATCGCGGGTGGCGAGCTGACGATTGAAATGCTGGACCTGCAGTTTAATCCGGTCACCAAGTTCTACGCCGCGCCCCTGCAGATGAGGGCGAACAATGGAGTACTGATTGTGGACGACTTCGGCCGCCAACGCGTGCGACCTGAGGAGCTGCTCAACCGTTGGATCGTCCCCCTCGATCGTAGAATCGACTTTCTTACCTTGGCAGGAGGGAAAACGTTTGAGATTCCCTTCGATTTGTTTGTTGTTTTCGCCACGAATCTCGATCCTGCCAAACTGGCTGACGAAGCCTTCTTTCGGCGGATCCAAAACAAGATCAAGGTGGACTACGTGACCAAGGACAAATTCCACGAGATTTTCCACCGCTTCTGTTGCCGTTCTGACCTCGAGTACGATGCCACTGTGGTCGAGCACCTCATCCATATCCTTTCAAAGGAATTGAATGAGCCACTCCGCGCTTGCTATCCACGAGACATTATTCAACAGATCTGCTGGATGGCGCGCTACGAAGGAAAACAACCGCACCTGGATCAGGACACAGTGGCGAAAGCCTGCCGCAACTATTTTCTTGTATCTTAAACAGCCTAGCGCTTCGCTCCTTCTTTGGGCAGCGCCAGGTACCCGACAACTTCATTCTGGCGAATTTCAGAAACAACCATCTCCAAGGGAAACGCAAAGCCGGAAACATAGAACTCTACCTGCTCTTGTAAGGCCCGGTCCTTCATCTCGATCCACTTCTCCTCAGCGAACACCGCCATGGTGTAACGCTGTTTCTTGAGGTCGGTGCTCTTGAGCTCCATCCAAACGGATCCAATGCGTTGCCGGCCCATTTTCCTGCGAAGCTGGAAGGGGAGTTGGATACGCTCGAAGCGCTTCGAGAGTTGCTCCAAGCCCTCGCGGGTGCGGGCGATTTCGCCGCGTTGTGAACCTAACTCTCCGACGGTATCACCGAGACGATTGCTGGTGGCTTCCCAGGCCTCACGATTCGCCGCGACGTCGCTCTGGAAGGTGTTGACTTCCTGCTGCAATTTTGAGAGGCGTGAATCGGTTGCAGGGTTGGTTGCGGCAGGGGTGCTCGCCGGTTGCCGGGAGATTGACAACGCCCGCGAGGGGGGTGGCGAAGCTGGCAAGGAAGGAAGAGACTTTGTAACGGCTGGCTCTGTCTTTGCCGCAGCCGTGGCCGATTCCGGGGCGGCTGTTTTGCGCCGCTTCTCAAGCTGGTCGAGCCGCTTTTCAATCTCTTCAAGCTTTTTGACGATTTGTGCACGGTCTGGATTCCCTCCGCCAATCTCGGGAATCCCGTTCGCCCTCACGTACCGGTAGCCTGTAAACCCTACCACGCCAAGCACGGCCACCAGGAGTAGCGGCCCAACGATCGAAGCTGCGGGCCGCGGGGAATTGCCACGCTGCGTCACGAAAACCTGACGATCAATCTTTGTTTCGTCCATACACAGCCTTCCTTAAAAACGAGTAGATGGCATCCTGCCTAGGCGTAAACGGACGTGTGCCGGATAGCGTTGCTCCAGAATCATCACTAACTCCCGCTTCTCCTGCGGCAAGAGGTCAACTTTGCGCTGGCCGAATTCCATCTGAGGCCCGCGCATTTCCACTTGGTAGTTGCCCGGCGCTAGGATCAGCAGCACCGGAGTAGTCCCCACCAGTTCGCCGTCAATCCACACGTGGGCCCCGTTCGGCACCGACCGTAGCAGAAGCTTCGCCGCATCTTTTCCCGCGCGTTCCTCAAGCGCCCGCCGGTTGATGACGTCGATCGGCTCACCCGTTCGGGCTACCAGGTGCTGGAACTGTGGATCTTTCTGCGGAGAAGAGGGAAGAACGACCTTCTTGGCAGCATTGGCCGCTGTCGCGGCGGCTCCCATCTTGGCCGTAACTCCAGCGTACTCGGCCGCCGCCTGTGCCCCTGCGCTGCCCAGGCCAATCAACACCCCAAGAGAGAGCAGAAAGGCCCGCTGTGCACACCTCAGGATTGCCGGATGCGTTTCCTTGCAGCGCTTGAGTGCATGGCTCATAGCAGTGCTCCCCAACCCGCGCAAATGGTATCCATCTTGCCCGAGCAGACGTTGGAATTGCTTCCCCGTTCGACTTAAGTTAAACAAAAACAGCGACAACGAGGCTTACGGTGGCACTCTGCCCTGCGCGACCAAATACTGGGCGTAGAGCGCCGCCAGTAATCCGGCCAGAGATAGCACGGCCACAACCCAGGGCAAAATGCCAAACGGTTCGTGCTGGCTATGGTTACCCATGGATAACCTTTCCCTCTCTCCTCCTTGCCAGCAGGAGCCGTGCCAAAGTCCTCCGCGGAGGGGGCCTCTGTCGTGGTTATATGAGAGCTGAAGAAGAGATTCTGGCTCTGGATTCAACGTTGTGGAGGACCTCTGGGGACGAGGCGGTTCCTGGCGCCCAGAATCGGACAATCATGTCGAGAAAGTGTACTCAAACGGAGACGCATCGGCTCAGGAGGCCATGAACCTCCGCGATTTCAAGGCGCCTACCCTGCTGCAGTTCTATGGAGATGAGCTAGGCGGACTCGCAGTTTGGCTCTCGACCTTTTGAAAGGGATAGTCGTCCGAGCCAACGCCGGACGACAGGCGAAGCTCAGCCCAATGGGAGAAACACAGACGGGGAACTGCTTGGTGGCCACGCCGGCCGAGCACAACTCCCCAGCATCCTGTTTGGCTAAGAGTGTTTGACTAAGCTTGGCTGATGCGGT
>DATBWB010000026.1 GCA_036514995.1 Candidatus Acidiferrales bacterium | reverse complement strand
CCCGCCACGGCGGGCCGCCCGTTTCCCTTTTCAAGAATTTCCCTTCCGTAGCGCGCCTGGCGCCCGGCCCGGACCAGGGTTAGCTGCCGGGATTGCTGGGAGCGTCAGGGTCTTTGGGTTTGTCCGGCGGTTTGTCCGGCTTGCGCTTGAGGACCGGCCGATCGTCATCGGGGCTGGCGCCCGCCTCCTTTTGAGCCTCGGCATCTTTGTCAGCGCGCTCGCTGCGCTTGCGAAGGGTGGGCCGATCCGGATCGCCTTCTTTTGGTTTGCGGCCCATCTCCAAACGACCCAGACGAGCCTTGACGGTGCTGAACTCGGAAGTGGTCACGATGTATTCTGGCCGCGAGGGAAGTACCTGGGCAATCTCTTCCTGAGCTTTGACGATGCGCTCGGGTGTGGGCGGATGGGTGGAAAAAGCCTTGGGCACCCGCCCGGGTCGCTTCTTTTCCTCGCCGCGCACTTTCTCAAAGAAAGAGATGAAGGCGTTAGGGTCGTAGCCCGCCTTGTACATGTACTGCAGGCCGAGGAAATCGGCCTCGCGTTCTGCGGAGCGGGAGAATTGCAGGAACTTCAGGGGGATCAGAAAGCTGGCGGCCTGGTGAATGCCGAAGCCGGGCCACCCGCCGATAAAGATCAGCCCGATGCTGGCCAATTGAACCAGTTCGGCCTTGGTGGCGTTCCGGGTGGCGTGGCGGGCGGTGACGTGAGCGATCTCATGAGCCATCACTCCGGCCAGCTCGGCCTCTTCATCGGCGGCCAGCACCAGGCCCGTGTTCACGTAGAAGAAGCCCCCGGGAAGAGCAAAGGCATTGATTTCGTCGGAGTCGATGACCTTGATCGTGAACGGAACCCTGGCGTCTGAATTGCGCACCAGGTTCTGCCCCACCCGATTCACGTACTCCGTGACCACCGGGTCATCCACCAGCTTCGACTGCCGCTCCACTTCCTGAGCCAGGGCTTTGCCGAGGGCTACCTCCCGTTCCAGGGAATAGAAATTGATGCCCTTGCCCACATCGCGGTTTCCGATTTGACTTACGTCGGCTTTCTTTTTCTTGTCGCCGGCCAGCGCCGGCGCACCCGCGAGGCAGCAAGCTACAACAAACCCCAGCAGCCGATCCCTCAGTTTCATGGTCTTGCCTCCTTCAGGGTGAAGCCTTGCGTCGGCAACCCGATTATCCCACTGCCGCCCGCGCCACGCAATGGCGCTACAACCTTAGATGACGCCAAGGCCGCGGGCGTTTCCTGTGGGATCCGGATTGCCTGCTCCTCCGGTGTGAGATAACGCACAGTACCCAAGCCGCCGGAGTACCGTTGACAGCCGAGGATGGCACGGCTAGATTGGGGTTACCTCGGGAGGACAAGCGGTGGCGCGCCGGAAGATTGAACTTGGGCAAATCTGGATCCAGGACGCGACCGGCGACCGCTATCTGCTCACCAAATTTTATAACGAGGCCCTTTCCACCATTGTGGTGATGAGGAAGGTCGGCGCCGAGAAGGAAGTGAGCCTGAAGGTTAAGGCTCGCTGGTCCAGCGAGGGGTTGACGCTACCCGGCTTCACCCTCACCCAGGATGCCATGGTGTTCTGACCCAACCGAATGTTTGCTCACCTTGCCGACATCATCAGCCGCTTCGTCATCGCCGTCATTTCCGCCGGGGGCTATCCGGGGATCGTTCTGCTCATGGCCATCGAGTCGGCGTGCATTCCCTTGCCCTCGGAAGTGATCATGCCCTTTTCCGGCTACCTGGTCCTTACTGGCCGGTTCAATCTTTGGGGCACGGCGCTGGCCGGAGCGATTGGCTGCAACGTCGGCTCGATTGTCGCCTACTGGGTCGGGTGGCGCGGTGGCAGGCCCTTCATCGAACGCTACGGAAAGTACCTCCTCATCTCGCGGCGCGAATTGGCCTGGGCCGATCGCTGGTTTGAGCGTTACGGCGAGGCAACGGTTTTTTTTAGCCGCCTCTTGCCTGTTATCCGGACCTTCATTGCGTTTCCGGCGGGCGTCGCCAGGATGAATTTTCTTCGCTTCAACGTCTATACCTTTTTCGGTTCGTTCCCCTGGTGCCTGGGCCTGGCTTACCTCGGGCTGAAGATGGGGGAGAACTGGCCCAGGCTGAGGCACCACTTCGAGCGCGCCGATATCGTCATCGCCGCTGCCATCTTGCTCGGCGTGATTTTCTTCATCTATCGCCATTTTCGCCGCCACTCCTAGCTTGCCTTTTCCGTTTGGAGTGCAGAAGCTTGCTTGCCCTGAGCGGAGTCGAAGGGCTCCCGCTTTCGGAAGGCGGCCGCAAGCCGCCGCACTCCAATTCTGATCATTTGTGAAATTAGTTTTAAATGGATCGGACCGGCATCTTCACGATATCTTCCACCTCGACCATCTCCCGCACCAGAAAAGGCTCGGCGTATTGTGTCCCGATCATCAAGCCGTATTGGCGGACGGTGGCTGAGACCCGTTCCTGGAGCGTGTCCAGCGGCAGGAAAACCTCGCCGTCGTCGCTTTCCTCTTCCGGAGCGAACTGGGACTTGTAGCAAAGAATGGCCTGGCGCCGCCGCTCAAACTGCTCGGTAATATCCACGACAAACGTCGGGCGGACTTCGGCGTACATCGTCGAATAGAGAATCTTGAACGGGCGGTAGGCAGTGCCCTCAAGAGGCAGCTTTTTTAGTCCGGCGAGAAAACAAGCCTCGTAGCCTGCGCGGGAGCAGGTGTAGTGGTCCGGGTGGCGGCCTTCCCAGTAGGGCAGGATCACCACCCGGGGGCGAAGCTGGCGGATCTTGTTTCCGATGGCCAGCTTGTTTTCCATGGTCGCTTCCACCCGGGCGTCCGGCAGGCCAAGGCTCTCGCGGAAGCTGGCGCCCATCACCCGGGCAGCCGCCGCCGCCTCTTGCTGGCGAATTTCCGCTGAACCGCGCGTCCCCATTTCTCCATCCGTCAGGTCGAGGATGCCGGTGCGGTAGCCGGTTTGCGCCATCTTGATGAGCGTCCCGCCGCAGGTGAGTTCCACGTCATCCGGGTGGGCGGCGATGGCCAGCACGTCGAGTTGCATGGTCGGAATCCTTTCGCGGGGCTGAATGCAGCAGGATTCTAGAGAACGGCGAGGAGCCCGTCAAATTCGCATGCATCCCTTCCCCATTTGAGTTGTCCCGCGGCGGCGTGGTATCTTCACCGATCCCAATCGAGCCGAGGTAGATAGACGGGGGGCGACATGAGGACGCTCGAGAGTCAGGCAGCGATCGTGACCGGGGCAGCCAGGCGCATGGGGAGAGACATCGCCTTGAAGCTTGCCGAAGCAGGCGCTTCCGTGGCCGTTCACTATTCCCAATCGGCCGACGAGGCCAGGCAGACGGCGGCTGAAGTCGAACAGCGCGGCGTCAAAAGCCTTCTCCATCGGGCTGATGTTTCCCGTCGAGACGACGCCAGGGGGCTGGTGGAAACGGCGGCGCGCCACTTCGGCCGGCTCGACATTCTGGTCAACAATGCCGGGCTGTTTTTCGAGGGGCGCTACGACCGGCTCACCGAAGAAGACCTGGATCGAATCCTCGGTGTCAACCTGAAGGCTCATCTCTGGACGGTGCAGGCAGCGGCCCCGATCATGAAAAAGCAGGGCCGCGGGCGGATCATCAACATCACTTCCATCGGCGGATTGCTCTCCTGGCCGGCTTATACCCACTATTGCGTCTCCAAGGCTGCCGCCATCATGCTCACGCGCTGCCTTGCCCGCGCCCTTGGCCCGGAAATCACGGTCAACAGCATCGCCCCGGGAACCATTCAATTTCCGGGCGAGCCTCTCGATGAAGACTACGTGCGACGGTCGGCGCTCAAAAGAACGGGGAAGGGAAATGACATCGCCGGCACCGTCCTCTTCCTCGCTTCTGAGGACGCCGCATTCATCACCGGGCAGGTGTTCGTCGTGGATGGCGGCCGAACGCTGGCGTAGCGAAAAGCTCCGGATTCGCGCCTGGAACAGACGCTGCATTCCCGGCGCTGGGCAGCACGGTGATTCTGGTTTCTTCTCATCTCGGCCACAACCCGGCCCGCCTCAATTCTTCAAACGCGCCTCCAAAGTAGCTGCTGTTCCAATATGCTTTCCTGGCGATCTCCCGAGCGATCTCGCGAGCTTCTCGGGCGCTGTTCGCGAATACGATGACGCGCGTGCCTTTGTCCTTGTGGGGCAGCCGGCCATCTTCGTTGGCTTTCTCCGCCTCGCCCACCCGGATGCTCACCGCACCCGGCAGGCTGCCGGCCTCAAACTCAGCCCGGCTTCGTGCGTCAACGAACACCGCCGTCTTGTCACCCCTGAACACGTAGCCAAAACCCTCCAGGTCCGTTTGCACCGTGAGTCCCAGCGCCCGCCAAACCGGGAGACCCAACTGGTACCGCCTCACCCCCGTGTAGCCCCTCTTGACAAGCTGCTCGGAGAGTCGCCGGCTCTTGCCGCAAAAAGGGCCGTTGCAATAGAGGACCATGCCCGTTTTCTTGTCAGGATAACGCTCCACGATTTGTTCCACCTCTTTCTCATACAGGTTGATACTGCCCGGAATGTGCGCAATGGCGTACTCGTTTCGAGACCGCACATCGAGCACGGGCTCATTCCCGCTGGCAAGAATCTTTTCGAGTTCCTCGGTCGTAATCTCCGGCGTCACCGGGTTGGGTTCTTCGAGTGTCGCCTGATGGATATTCAACTTTGACTGTGCCAGGGCAGAGTCTGATGCTCCCATCAACCCTGCTGCCGCAAGCGCGAAGTGCAAGACAAGCGTCACCAGGAAAAAGCCTGTCCGTTTCATCGTTTACGCTCCTCAGAATAAAGCATCCGGCCTTTCATTGAAGGGCAGAACCATCACGGCCGGGGTAGGGCTCCACTTCGCCACAAGCGATTTTTCGAACCAATTCCAGATCAGCTTCGAGAAAATCGTATTCGAGTAGATGCGCCGGTTCCACCCAGGCCATGGCTTCAAAGGCAAGGTTTTTAATCTCGCCCGCAAACCCCCGAACAGCAAAAAATAGGATCTCGAATTCTTCGCTCGTGGCGCTTCCGCCTGGGCCGGACGGTGAACCGCCGGCGTCGTAGGCGTGGCGCGTTTTTTCGACCAAATGCCCCACGTCGGCCTCGACCCCCAGCTCTTCTTTGATTTCGCGGACCACTGCCTGCTCGGGCGGCTCGCCGGGGAGCACTTTGCCGCCCGGGAACTCCCATTTCAAGGGGAAGCGGTCATTGTGATGCCGCTGGCAAATGAGCAGGCATTTTCCCTGGCGAAGGATACCGGCGACAACCTGGATCACCGGGAAACCTCTCCCCTGAGCTGAGCTTCCACGCGGGCAATGTCCCGGGGAAGCGCCCGGATGCCGAGCAAGAGGATGCCGGCAGAAAGCATAATAAAGGCCGGAGCGATGAGCATGGCCCGGTCGAGCCGCGAGGCATCGGAAATCGCCCCCAGAACCCAGGCCGAGAGCGCGTCGCCAAGGAGATGGAGAATGACGATGTTCACCGCCAATGCGGTATTGCGAATCGCCGGGTGGACGCAGTTGATCATGGCAGCGTGCAGCGGGCCATAGTTCAGGAAAAGCAGAAATTCGGCAAGCCCAAGCGCGATGAGGAAAGTTGTCGGGTTGGACGCGAGCAGCCCCACCAGGCTCGCCGGCACCGCCAGTAGCAACCCGCCGGCCGAGACCAGGAGATACGCGCTGCGAGAGTAGCGCAGGAAGAAATCACCCAGATACCCGCCCGCGAAACTCCCCAGGCTGCCGCAGACGGCTGTCATGAGACCGAACTGGAGGTTGGCGGTGGCGAGAGGGATGCCGCGGATGCGCGAAAGAAATGTTGGCATCCAGAAGCTCACCCCGCCGAGAGCAAAAGTGAAGGCAGCCATCGAAAGGGTGATGACAACGAACGAACGGTTGCGAAGCAGGTCGGCATAGTGCCTCGACTGTCGCTCGCTACGGTGAGCCGCCATGGCCGGGATCGAACCGCTGTTGAGGTCGGTTTCGCCCCGCAGCGGTTCGCGCACCCTCAAAATCAACAGCGCCAGAAGCAACCCCGGCACGCCGCCGACGTAGAACGTGATTCTCCATCCAAAATGGGCCGTGAGCACGCCGCCAAGCAGGTAACCCAGCGCAGCCCCGCCGGGTAGGGCAACGTAGAACCAGGCCAGGGCGCGGCCACGATGGTCCTTGGGAAAAACATCGGAGAGAAACGCGGGAGCGATGGTCGAGTAGCCGGATTCGCCTACGCCGACCAGGGCTCGGGTAAGAAAAAGAACCGAATAACTCGCTGCGCGTCCGGTGGCGGCCGTGGCCAAGCTCCACAGGGCGATGCTGGCGCTCAAGATTCGCTTGCGCACGTAGCGATCGGCCATCAGCCCGGCGATGGGCGCGCTGACGATATAAAAGCTCATGAAAGCCGTGACTAGCGCTCCCAGATGAGCGTCGGAAAGGTTGAACTCCTCCTTGATGAGCGGGAGGCAGGCGGCGAGAAGATAGCGGTCAATGTAGTTCAGAAAATTGATGCCGCAGAGAAGAAGGAGCACCCCGCGGGCGCGCCCCGCGGCCATCGGGTGCGGGGCCGGACGCTGCCAGTCAGCCATTCATCCTCTCGCTCGCTCGTCCCGAAGCTCCGGGAGCGGCCGAATCCAGTGCACACGAGACGAACGTGAAAGCATAACACCCGAGTCCAGCAGCGCCACAGGAAAGTTCCAACTCGCGGGCGGCGGCCCCTCCGGCAGACACGTCAAATCTTTGATTGTTAATCAGGCGATACATTCGTGGGACGGTGACTTCGACCCAGGTGCGCCCATCTATCCGGGCGACGTCTTCGCCGGCATCCTCGGACAAAACCGGCTGGCCGTCCTGGTAAATTTCGACACGGATGGGCTCGACGTTGTCCGGCACCATCACCAGGTTGACCTCCTTGGCGGTATAGGCCAGCAGCAGGCGCGAAGGATTCTGCGGCGTTCCGGCCGTCTCCATGAATTCAGCTTGGCTGGTCCAAAAACCGGCGACAAAGAAGACGTCGGGGCAACGAGTTTCTGGCAGTTCGTAGTGGGCAAGGCTCCCGTTGCGGAAGCCGGAGGGGTTGCCAATTTTGCCGCGGTCATAGCCGAGATAGAGTTCGGGTGTGACGCGGTAGCAGACCGCACCGGGCCGGTCGGCCTCGCGGAACGGGAGGAGAGGAGCGGGGAGCGAGAGCGCGGGTTGGATTTCGCGCAGAAGTTCCTGGATAGTCAGTTCGGTTGCCGAATAATCGCCCTCGCCGAACTGGAAATAGCGAACGTAACCATCCTTATCGATGAGGTACTTCGCCGGCCAGTATTTGTTGGCGAAGGCTTGCCAGATGCGGTAGTGGTTGTCGAGCACAACCGGGTAGCGAATTTGAAAGCGGGCCACGGCCTCGCGCACAAAATCCACCGTGCGCGCAAATTGGAACTCGGGGGCGTGCGCCCCGATGATGGTCAGGCCCAAGTCGCGGTAGCGGCGGTCCCATTCGACGAGGTAGGGAAGGGTTCGAATGCAATTGACGCACGTATAGTCCCAGAAGTCTATGAGAACAACGCGACCGCGGAGTTCCCGCAACGTCAAAGGAGGAGAATTGAGCCACTCCGAAGAGATTTCGGGGGCGTGAATTCTGCCTTTTTCAATCTGCATGGGAGGACAATCGTCTTGCAAAATAAAGACTCTTCAAGGCCGATACCGCGCCGCCATCCTGGCATTCCCCCAGTTGAGGCCGGTCGCCGGCCGGCGCAACGCTCCCGCACCATCGGGTGATTCCGACGACCCTCCGAGCAGCCCCCGGGGAAAAGAAAATGACCGTAGCAGTGGGAGCAAGGGAGACAATCCGGGCAGGAAACCAGGAATGGCGGCGGAGAGCGCGGCGCAGCATTAATTGCCATTCTATGCTGGCAAAAGAGCCATCAGCAACCGCGTGCGTCATGCCGCCGGCGCCACATCCAGGGGCTCGTAGAATTTAGCCAATTCTTCCACCGGCGTGCGATGCCAGCGGCCCAAGCGATGTTTGAAATAGCTCCACGGTATCTTAAAAAAGAGCACCGACGGAGCGAACTTCATGCTGTCCTGGATGAAGCAACTGTGTGTGCACCAGCAATTGGCTTCCGGGATCGCTTTCACCTCAGCTTGCATTTCGGCGGAGCCGAGCGCGGCCGTGACGTTGAAATCAAAATTCTTCAGGTGGCCGATCGCCGGCCGCAGCTCGCAGGAACGAAATTCGCCGTTGTGGTCCACCACCAGCGAGGTCACGCCGGCAGTGCACGCCATCGGCCAGCGGTGGCCTCGCTCCAGGTTCTGCTCTTGCACCTGAAAGTGGAAGCGCAGGTTGCCGAGATAGACCATGCGGGCAAACCAGCGGGCCGTGGGCGTCAGGTCGGCAAACAGACGTTCGGCATAGGCCTCGTGGATGGCAAAGAGCCTCAGGTGAATTGCCTTCAATTCCGCTGCCGATAGCCTTTTGAGGCTGGGATCCATCGGTGTGCCGCGGATCACCTCAAAATATTCTCCGTCCACTTCCGCGTTGCCGAGCAAGTACAGGCCAAGGCGGAACAACTCCTCGTAGTTCTCGCGGGTGATGACGGTGACGACGTTTCGTCGAAGGCGGCGCACCTGGCGGTATTTGGCCATGCGTTCGATTGTCCGGAGCGTCTTCTGGAAGTTGTTGGGGACGCCGCGAATTGTATCGTGCGTGTTGGCCAGGCCGTCAATCGAGAAATTGAGGTCAACCGTCAAGTCGGGGTTTTCCCGAAGCACCTGGTCCATCACCGCGTCAATCTTGTCCGGCAAAAGACCGTTGGTGGGCAGGTTGACGTTGACGATGCTGTTGTTGCGGCAAAACAGGGTGATGATCTCGGCCAGCTCGTCGCGCATGAAAGGTTCACCGCCGGAGATCCAGAGTTTGCGAAAGCGAGGCGCCGTGCGCGAAAGCCTCTCCATCTGCTCGAACGTCAGGTCCTCGTTCTTGTTGAGGTTATCCCAATAAAAGCAGGTGCGGCAGAGGGAATTGCAGCGTGAGGTGACAAAAAGAAAGAGCGACTCGAACTCCTTCTTCCGCCAAATCTTCCTCACGTAAGGCAGATAGTGGCGCAGCGAGCGCGGCATTGGCTTATGTAGGGCCTTATGTAGGGCCTTATGTAGGGGCTTATGTAGGGGCTTATGTAGGGGCAAGCTTCAGCTTGCCCTCTCTGCTCCCTCTTCTTCTTGCCCTCTCGTCCTCTTCTTCTTGCCCTCTCGTCTTACATAGCCCATTCTAGGCAGCAGCGTGTCCCAAAGCAAATGCTTCCGCATTATTATTATTATTTATGTAGGGGCAAGCTTCAGCTTGCCCTCTCTGCTCCCTCTTCTTCTTGCCCTCTCTTCTCCTTCTTCAACCAGGCCGGTTGACCGTAAATGGCCGGGCTCCTATACTCGAAAAATACTTGGGGAGCTCATGGACGAATCTTCCCGTCTTTACAGCCGCGCCGTTTTGGAGCATTTCAAAAATCCACGAAATGCAGGCGCGCTCGAGAATCCAACTGCACAGGTGGAAATGACCAACCCTGCTTGCGGCGACGTCATGCAGCTTGGGCTTCAGGTTGTGGACGGCAAGATCGTTGCCGCACGCTTCAAAACCGTCGGGTGTGTGGCGGCCATCGCGTGCGGTTCCATCCTGACAGAAATGATTTC
>DATBWB010000025.1 GCA_036514995.1 Candidatus Acidiferrales bacterium | reverse complement strand
ATGCACGAGATCCGACGCCCTATCGGAAAGCCAGCGAAGGACGGCCTCTTCGAGGTCCCGAGAGTCGAGCTCAAGGCAGAGTTCCAGGAGCGAGCGCCCGCCGTTCAGGACGATCCGGAAACAAGGCAAAGCATCTTGGCGTTGCTTCTGGGGAACGTGGTGCAGAAGAAGGCATTCCCTGCAACCGGCTGAATCACCTAGGCGGCCGTAGTTGACACAGAGCGAAGTGCCGGGGAAAAAGCAGCCAAATCCATTCTCCCGAATCTCTTCGATTGCATCCCGGATATATTGGACGACCCAGATCCGGTCTTCCACACTCATTGCTCCGTCTCGCATTTCAATCTCGTCTCAGCTCACCAAGCACATGCTGTGGGTTTCGCAGAAGGTTTGGCGCAACTGCATCCTGATTACCCGTTGCTCGTTGAACACCCGGTCCAGCAAAGCAACCACGGTGACGATTCGTTCCTTGCTGAAATGGTTCCGCTCGCCGCTCAAGACACCAAAGCAACCTGAAGCTGCCAGAAGGTGAAACGGCAAGACCACCAGCGAAAGCCGGGGAAACAACGCTCTCAGATAGTTATCCGCAAATTCGGACCGGCGAAAGGCGTCGGGGACAAAAAGGTTCATTCCCTCCCTCGTCAGCAGTTCGCAGAGGCGCCGGAAGGCATGGTGTCGCTCCAAGGTGAGCACCACGGCTGGATCATCGGCCGAAACGCAAAACAACATTTGTGTTGCGACCCGCACGTCGGCAAAGGCTACGGTTCCCTGAAGCATCTTTCGAAGCAAGCCCAGAAACCGAGACAAATCTTGCAAGCTCCAAGTGCCTTTGGCGCAGAAGGTCTCGACCAATCGGTGACCCGGTTCGATCATTTCGAGAAGCACTGTAGTTCGATCTCGGAGGCCGCTCGGTTTCTCTTTTGAGAACCACGTCATGTTCTTCCCGTTTGTCTCGGGTCCTGCGCTGAGTGTGGAGATGGCGAACTTGCGCGCGCGGAGTTGTTCCTGGAAGACTTCCGCCACTTGCCTAACCAAGGAATGGCGCAGAGCGCCGCCACGATGAAGACCATAAACAGGATCGTCCCCGCCATCGTCTCCCCGATCACGACTCACGCCCTCCACTTCTCCGCGGGGTGTCACACCGCTCGCAGTTCAGTGAAGAAATTTGGGGCCCGCCGGTCGGTTCCACCGAGAACGGATTCGCATGAAAACGACGAAGACTGCCAGCCCAATGAAATAGATCAATAGCGCTTTCATCTTCCTATCCCCATTTAATGTCCGCAGCTTCGGGCGCGAGCGCCTCGACCGCTGCCATGGCGCGACGAAACTTTTCGACGGCGTCACGTGCCAAGAGTTGAAATCCGATCTTGCCCCTCAGGTCGCCGATCAGACCTGGATTCAGGGCGGCGATGAGTGTCTGTAGGCCATCTTCGGCAACGACTACGTGGAACGGGAGGAGAACCCCAATATCGCGGTCGCTGAGGAGACTTTGGAATGCGAGTACGGGGTTGCAGACCGCCAAAATTACATAGCGCGAGCGACGAAGGCCGGTCCGGTGTTCGATGAAGTGGCCCAGGTCGAGTTCAGCTACGATATCTAGGCCTTCTCGCCGCAAAGCCTCCCACAGATGCCGCAAGACATCATTGAAGTTGAGGGGAACTGCGGTGGACATCGAAAATCCGCGAGTCGAAATCATTGCCGGTGGCCCTCCATCTCTCCAATTCCGTCAGGAAGCATTCGAGCTGCCATAAAGGGTTGCGATGAAATACCAGAAGTCCTTTGGCCTCAGCCTCGGAAGAAACCCTCTGCAGCCGTTGGGCTGGAGTGAATGTCTCGCTTGGCTGATTTCCGCCAACAAGCCTGTCAAGCCTGTACCTTTTCAGGCAATCACACCCCGCTGGCTCGCCGCGGCCATCCTGTAACTACTGAAAAATGAGGTACGAAACTGCACAAAGTGCTTTGGTGAAGGAATTGCCAAAGCACAGAGAGGCGGTCGGCTTCTTCTCACTTCACCGACCGCTCGGGAGCGGGCAGCCGCGCCAAAACAGAAAGAACGGGAAGAGTTCGAGAGGGGAATACCATCTTGTGAGTTAAAGGCTGAAGACAATTCGTGGAGGAGAAATGAGGACAGCAATTCTTGTGGGGATCACTCTGTTTATGTTCGCGCTTCCTTTGCGAGTGTCGGCCCAGCATGATCACCAGGGCCAGCCCCCGGCCTCGGAGCAGGAGGCTCGGCAACGCACTGCTATCTTGCAGGAGGGTGTAGAGATCGAAAAGCTTGTTGAGGAAATCTCAGCGCATTTCCAGGAGATGCAAGGCATCGAGGACCCGGCAGCGCTCAAGGCCGAAATGAAGAAGCACTGGGAGATGATGCAACAACTCCGTTCGATGATGGCCGGACACTACGGGACCATGTCCCGGCAAGTCAAAGACTGCCGGAAAAGCGGGAGCCGGTCATCACATCACGGGATGCGGCATTGATTGTCATCATTGATTCTTCGGATTTTTGCGAATACCATGAGGCGGGACAGGGAGTGTTTGGCCGGTGGGTTTGCAGATAAGTTCATTTGAGCAACGTATGAATCCCTGGCGCGGTGGTTTTCTGGCGCGATTCGGCCGTAGCCGTTTGACGAGGCCGGGCATGCTTGCCCTGGGGATTGTCCTGGTCTCTCTTCTGCACTACGTCACGAGCACGCGCCAGATCTTCCTTCACGAAATTTTTCAGAGAGCCTACTACCTGCCCATCATTCTGGCCGCCCTCTGGTACGGCCTCCGGGGAGGAATCCTCGCGGCAGCCTTTTCGGGGATTTGCTACCTGCCCCACATCGTGATCGCATGGCATGCCTACCATGCGTACAGCATCAACCAGTACGTTGAGATTGTGATGTTCTTTGTGGTGGGAACAATCGCCGGGGTGCTGGCCGATCAAGAAAAGCGGCAGCGGAAGAAGCTTCAGGAGACGGCCGAACAGTTGAGCCGCGTCTATCGCGAGTTGCAGGATTCCTTTGAACAATTGCGCCGCGCCGACCGCCTGTCCTCTCTCGGACAGCTTTCGGCGGGTCTTGCTCACGAGATCCGCAACCCGCTCGGCGCCATCCGCGGGGCGGTGGAAATCTTGCAAAAAGACAACCTTGCGACTGAAGCCCGCAAGGAGTTCTCAGCGATCGTCCTCAGGGAGACGCGGCGGCTCAACAACCTGGTGGAACACATTCTGGATTTTGCCCGTCCCCGAAAGGCGGAGTTGAAGCGGGTGGCCATCGGCGAGGTGATGAACTCGGTGCTGCCTTTGATCAAAGACAGGGCCAGCCAGGGGCATGTCCGGATCCTCACCGAACTATCTCCCGCGCTGCCGGAGGCGCAACTGGATCCGGGGATGATGCAGCAGGTGCTGCTGAACCTGATGGTGAACGCGATGGAGGCCATGCCTCAGGGCGGGGACATTCGAGTGCGCGCCTTCGGGCGCGACGACGGGTTGAACTTGCAGGTGACAGACCAGGGTTGTGGTGTGGAGGAAGCGGAGCTCGAGAAGATCTTTGATCCTTTCTACACCACCAAGGAAAACGGCACCGGCCTTGGCCTGTCCATCGCCCATCAACTGGTGGAGCAGCAAGGCGGACACCTCCGTGCTTCGAAGAATCGCGGGCCGGGCATGACGTTCTCGATTACTTTTCCGACCGTCAAGGTTGGAGGCGAGGCATGAAATCGGAAAGGATCTTGGTTGTGGATGACGATCCCAGCATGCGCCGGGTCATCGAATTCACTCTTGCCGAACACTACCAGGTGCGGGTGGCGGAGAACGGGAGCCAGGCGCTCGAATCGCTGGCGACGGAGCCGGCGGATCTTGTGATCACCGACGTGCGCATGCCGAGCATGGATGGAATGGAATTGCTGCGACGGGTGCGCCAGGGCTTTCCAGAGGTTCTGGTGATCCTGCTTACGGCTTACGGCTCGATTGACGCTGCCGTCGAAGCCGTCAAGAGCGGCGCTTACGATTACCTCACCAAGCCTTTCAATCCCGAGGAGCTCAAGCTGGTGGTCAGCAAGGCGCTGGAGCACCGCTCGGTCGTGGAAGAGAACCAGAATCTCCGGGAGGCGGTCCGGCAGATCTTCTCTTTCGAAAATATGATCGGGGCCTCGCCCAAGATTCGCTACGTCTTCGAAACCGCAGCGCGGGTGGCCAAAGCGGATTCGACGTTGCTGATATACGGCGAAAGCGGAACGGGCAAAGAGTTGCTGGCCCGCGCCATCCACCTGAACAGCCGCCGCAAGGACAAACCGTTTGTCACCATCAATTGCGCTGCCATCCCGCCGACGCTAATCGAATCAGAACTGTTCGGGCACCTTCGCGGCGCCTTTACCGGGGCCGTCGCACATAAGAGGGGGAAGATGGAGGTGGCTGATGGAGGCACCCTGTTCCTGGATGAGATTGCCGAACTTTCTCCGGAACTCCAGGTGAAATTGCTGAGGGCGATCCAGGAAGGAGAGCTCGAAAAGATCGGGTCGCTTGAACCCGTCCGGGTGGACGTCCGGTTCATTGCCGCCACCAATCGTAATCTCAAGAAAATGATCGAAGACGGAACTTTCCGGGAAGACCTCTACTATCGGCTGGCGGTCGTGCCCATTGAGTTGCCGCCTTTGCGCGAGCGGAAGGATGACATACCCGCCCTGTTCGAGCATTTTTTCCGTCGTTACAGCGAAGAACGCGGGCGCCCAGGCATGCGCTATGACTCCTCGATCCTTCCTCGACTGATGCATTACAACTGGCCCGGGAATATACGCGAGCTCCAAAACATCATCGAGCGAATGATTGTCCTGGCCCGGGGAGAAACTGTGGGCGCGGACGATCTGCCGGAGCCCATCCACTCCGTCCGGCCCTTCGTCGGAAACATCTGGCTGGAGCTTCCCGATACCGGCATCAACCTCGAAGAGGTCGAGCGAGCCCTGATTGAGCGCGCCCTCGAAAAATGCAACTGGAATCAGACGCGGGCAGCCAAATTCCTCGATATCAGCCGTAAGACGCTGATCTACCGGATGGAAAAATATGGGCTCCAACCTCCTGAGGGAAGCCAGACCGCTCCGGAAAACCAGCCTGCTGAGCATACGCAAGAAACAAGCTAGCCCCCGCGGCGGGCTTAGCCTTGACGGAAATCGGCCAACCCCTGTGCCTCAGTTGAGGCAATCGCTGGCTCTAATTCGCCTGCCATCTGGCAATTAATTGGAATCAGGGGATTTATTCAAACACACGCTGGCAGCCAGCGTGCTCCAGTCCATCGCTGCCTTGGCCGGTCGTCTGAGGCGAAGTGAGAAAAGCTAAGAAAAGTGAGGTTTCAAGATGCGTTGCACAGGACTGAGGTGGGTGGGTCTGTTGTTGCCTTTGGTGATGGGCACGCTGCCCTTGCTCAGAGCCGAGGAAGCGAAAAGCGGGGCGGGGCAAGGAACGAAACAAGCGTTTGCGGTTCGCTTCGAGACGCTTGCGCCAACCTCGCCGGCAGGGTCCCCGCCGCAAGCTGGCTCTCAGGAGATTTCCCTGGAGACGCTTACTGCGGAGGCCGAAAAGAACAACCCGGGCATCCAGGCGGCGTTGCGGGTGGTGGAAGCGAAACGAGCGCGCGTCCCGCAGGCCCGGGCCTATCCGGATCCGATGGTCTCGTTCGCCTACATGGGAAACCTCATTCCGCCTTTCACGCAACAGCGAGACGATCCCAGCAGTTTTCGGCAGATTGAGGCGAGTCAGGAAATCCCCTTTCCGGGCAAGCGCGGCCTTCGGGGCCGGATTGCCGGCAAGGATGCGGACGCAGCCTGGTGGGATTATGAGAACGCTCGCCGGCGGGTGGTGAGCGAGGTGAAGGTTGCCTACTACGATCTCTATTACCTGTACAAAGCCATTGCCATTACCGAGAAGAATCGCGACCTTCTCAACAAACTCGCCAAGATTGCTGAGGAAAAGTACAAGGTGGGCAAGGGCATCCAGCAAGATGTACTGAGGGCGCAAGTAGAAATCTCGCGGCTGTTGCAGCGTCTCACGGTGCTCGACCAGCTCAAACGAACGGCCGAAGCCCGCCTCAACACCCTGATCTATCGCCCGCCGGAGACGCCGATGGGCGCTCCCGGGGAAGTGCAAAAATCACCCCTGGTGTACTCGCTCCAAGAATTGACCGAGCGCGCTACCGAAAATTACCCCGAGCTTAAGCGACAGCAAGAGCTCATCGAGCAGAGCCAGTTCGTCGTGAACCTGGCGCAAAAAGAATATTATCCGAATTTTTCGGTCGGCTTCAGTTATCAGAACCGGTCCTCGGGTCTGCCGGAGATGTGGGGAGCTCGTTTCTCAGCTACGATTCCTGTTTTTTACAAGAATAAGCAGCGGCAAGGGGTCAATGAGGCCGCCCTGATGCTGGCGGGAGCAAAGCGTATGGAGGAAAACATCCGGATCGAGATGTTTTACTCGCTCAAGGAGCAATACCTGATGGCCCGGGCATCGGAGGCGCTGGCCGATCTCTACGCCAAGGCCATCGTGCCCCAGTCCACTCTGGCGCTCGAATCTTCGCTGGCGAGTTACGAGGTGGGCATGGTTGATTTTCTGACGATGCTCAACAACTTCACCACCGTGCTGGAATACGAAATCAATTACTATCAGGAGTTGACCAACTACCAAAAGGCTCTGGCGCGCATGGAGCCAATCGTCGGCATGAGTCTTACAAAGTGAGGTATCCACCATGAATTCAGGGAAGGGAATCTTGTTCGCAGTTGTTGCCGCCGGATTGCTCGGCGGTTTGAGCTGGCTGGCCGGAGGCGTCCCCGCTGCTCCGCAAGCAACCCAGGCCGTGCCGGCGTCTCGTCAGCACGCCATGCCCGCCGGCTCACCCGGCGAGCAGGCAACGGCCAGCCAAGAAAAGCGCGCCGCGGCCGGCGAGCGAAAAATCCTCTATTGGGTTGACCCGATGCATCCGGCTTATAAGTCGGATAAGCCCGGTACGGCGCCCGATTGCGGCATGGACCTCGTGCCGGTCTATGCCGATGAA
>DATBWB010000024.1 GCA_036514995.1 Candidatus Acidiferrales bacterium | reverse complement strand
GAGGCTTCGAGTGCTTAGGATCGTGACCGCCCTTCTGCCTGGGGAACTACCGATCGCAGTGATGGAACGGAGTGGAGATTACATAAAGACACATATAGCCTACGGCAATAGCTAGCAGCTAATAAAGGCACCTAGCATCACAGCCCCTAACGGCGGCAACCAGGTGGACCGAGCAACTTCTACAAAACGAACTCGGCTAACGTCCTGGAAATACAAGACTTGGCTGATTTGCTCCGCTCAAAAGTTGCTCACTTTTGGCCACTCACCTTCTCCCCTGAGTATCAAAAAGGACCTAGGAGTAAAGCCCGGCGACGAATTCACCGTAACCGTTGTAGAGCAGCGTCGGCCGGCGTTCGTTCGTTCCGATCATACGCTCGGTGGCTTGCGACCAGCGCGGGTGCGGGACTCGCGGATTCACATTCGCCCAAAAGTCATACTCGCCGGGAACCACCTTGTGCCAGAAGGTCTCGGGCTGCCGCTCCACGAACTCGATGCGCACAATGGACTTGATGCTCTTGAAGCCGTACTTCCAGGGCACGATCAGCCGGATGGGGGCGCCGTGTTGCGGCGGAAGCTCGTGGCCGTAGATGCCGGTGACCAGCAGCGTCAGCTCGTTCGCCGCTTCCGCCATCGTGAGCGCCTCGAAATAGGGCCAGGGATACCACGGCGACCGCTGCCCCGGCGCCTGCGACGGCCGCTCGAAAGAGACCATGCGCACAAACTTCGCCTTGGCAAGCGGTTCGACACGATCCATCAGCGCCTTGAAGGGAAAGCCCGTCCAAGGCACAGCCATGGCCCAGGCTTCCACGCACCGCAGACGGTAGAGCCGCTCCTCGATGGGCATGAGCCGCGTGAGTTCGTCCACGTCGAATTTCAGCGGCTTGTGGACGAGACCGGCAATTTCCACCGTCCACGGCCGGGTCTCAAACCGCGCCGCCAGCTTTGCTACCTCTTCCTTCTGCTCGCTGAATTCGTAGAAGTTGTTGTAGCTCGCGGCAATTTTTTCATCGGTAAGCGGCCGGTCGAGAGTGAATTTCGGGTTGCGCCGCGCGGGATAAACGGAAGGGGAGGCAGGGAACGAGCGAGGTTGTTTCTGCCGGTTGTCCGCCTCGAGCATGGCCGGCCCCGCCACCAGAGTGGCCCCGGCGCCCAAGCCCGCCAGGGCGAGGTCACGAAGAAAGCGCCGCCGCGTGAATTGCTCGTAGATGGATTCGGGAGTCGCCTCGCCTTCGGGAATCTCCCAGCCTCGCGGCACGCGAAGGAAAGCCATCCGTCACCCCCCGATAGCAACCTAGGATAGCTTCTGGAAGGGCTCATGGCAACCATGCCCCGCAGACGGCAGCGGGATGGTTTGTAATAAGCAAGCTGAGGTTGATCTCATCCCTTCCTGTCGCCGGGAGGGCCGGGCAGGAAAAATTGCTGTTCACCAGGACAGGTTGGAAATATGATGAAGCTCGAGGGCGTCTTCGAGGCGCGCCCGTCGGGTCTGGTTGCCAGGGCAAAATCTCAAAGCGACGCGGAGGAGAAATGTCTTCGGATTTTCGATGGTGGTTCAGGCAGGGCTGCTACTTCGGTGCTTCGCTGATCGTGATCTCGTTCGGGATGCTTCTGATAGCGGTGAGCGAGAGCCAGAAAGATCCCTTTCGAATCGTCGTTCTCCTGATTGTCGGCGCGGCCGTCATCATCGCTGGCGTGGGGTTGTTGTTCGCCTTTGCTGCCCCGATTGCCGACCGCATCCACAACGCCTGGCGCGGCAGGAGCTAGTGCCGTTCCAACTATTGGCCCCTGCGAGTCTCACTGTGTCGCGATGCTCAGGGGAAGCGGTTGTCTTCTTTCCCTCCTAGCTTTTGCAAGTTGGAACGGCACTCGCCCGGGTAGCGCCACGGTTGGCCGGGGCGCATTGCCTGGGTTATACTTTCGGCTCCGATGGTGACTCTGAGCCGCATCGGTATCAACAAACCGCTCAAGCCTTCACGCATGCCGCTTTGGATTGTCCTGGCGGTGGTCGGCGCCGGGCTCCTTTACGGCCTCTATCAAATGGTCACGCCGGAGATCTACCGGCAACTGGATTCCTCGGCAACCTTTAACTATGTCTATGTCCCTTCCACCAGCGAATACGCCCGGCAACACCTGGTCCAGCTCAGCGTATGGTCGAATCGAGCGCCCATCAAGTCCGTCACCCTCCACTTTGACCGAAGCGCCCGGGGCGATTTTGCCCGGACGAGCACGATGCAGCGCGTCAAGGAAACGCGAACTTACATCGACGCCCTGCCTCACCTGGAGCGCGGGCAGCGCTTCTTCTATTACTTGGTTGCCGAAGACGAGGCGGGCACCGAGCTGATCTTAAAAGCTCAGAAGCAAAAGCTGGAGCGGCTGCTCAAAGGAGCCGGCGAGCGCTACTTCCACGTCACCTATTTTGCCCGAGTGCCGAAAGTCGTCATCGTTCCTCACATTGCCCTCATCACCGCCGCTCTCATCTTTCTTGTTCATTCGCTCTACTTTTCGTTAAGTCACCTGATCAACAGCAACGGCTTCCCCAAGCTCTACAAGACGGTCTTTTGGGGTTGGGTTTCCTTTGCGGTTGCGGTTTTGCCGCTGGGCTATCTGGTGGCCTGGTACGGGCTGGGCGTCGGCTGGGGTGGATTCCCGCTGGGATGGGATATCACCGATAATAAATCGCTTCTGACGGTGCTTTTCTGGCTGGGATTGCTGGTTTCGAGGCCCCATTCCTTTTTTCGCCGCGATCCGATGGGCATAGGAAAGCGTGACTCGCTCTCGGAAGGCGCGTTTGCGTGGCTGACCATCGTGGGACTGGTGTTGACGATCGGCATCTACATGATTCCCCACAGTATCTTTTTTCAGTAGCCAACCAACTCAAGTAGCAGCCAGGTGAGCCATCAGCAGGTTGTATAAAAGGAAGCACAGCGGCTCAGGGTTGGTGACGAGGAGGCGGGCATGGCAGGCCAAGCCAGGAAGCCGAGACTGCTCTATACCCTTGTTTGCGATGACGTCCGGCAGGAAGTGGGCGACAAAATCAGTCTCATGGGACTATTCGATAGCATCTACGCCCCGGTGCTGCCGGCTTTTCACCCGCGCATTGTCGTGGTCAACGCCTGGGGCAGCGGCCGCGGTCGCTTTCAGAGCACCATCAGGCTGTTGGGACCCGGCCGCGAGCTGGTGGGCGACCTGGGAGCAGCCGAGTTTGAGCTGGCCGACGAATCTCGCTTCCACCGCCACGTCGCCTTTCACCTGAACTGGCAGATTACCTCGCCCGGCACTTACTGGATTGAGGTGCTGCTGGACGGCACAAGAGAAGCGCTTGTGCCATTGCAGGTGGTGAGCGGCGGCCCTGTTTCGGCGGCAATTCACTGACCCGGCCGCACGCGCACTAGCTTTCTTCCGGAGGCTCGGGGTGAATGGTCACGCGAAACACCTGCGGAAAAGCTTCCTTGAGGCGCGTTTCCAGCTCGCCGGTAACATCGTGCACCCGGCCGATGGGCAGGCTGCCGTCCATGGTGCAGTGGCAGGATACGAGAATCTTATCTTCCACGTGTCGCACCGTTACTTCATGGCAATCGCGTACTTCGTGGAACTCGGGAATGAGGGTGTGAAATGTTTTCTGGATAGCGCGAGAAAGTTCGCGCATCTCGTCGCCCGCCTGAATCTCGGTGCAGTGCGTTTCAATGTGCGCGTTGATGCTGCTGACGGCGGGAACTTCCCGGCGCACTTCCGTCTCCAGTTCGCTCGCCACCCGGTGCGCCTCGCCGAGCGTTAGGGTCGCCGGAACCTCCAGGTGCAAGTCCACCAGCAACTGCCCGTTGAGCTGATGGACATCAAGGTCGTGCACATTCAGCCGTCGGCGTTGCGCGGCAGCGTGGATCACCTCAAAAATATTCTCGCTTTGACCGGCCCGCGGCTCCATGTGAACCACCACGTCGGCCTCGCCGATCATCTGCTCCACCCGCCGCTCCACCTCCTCCGAGACAGCATGAGCGCGCTCGAAAGGCATGGTCCGGGCCACGCTGATGGTCACGTCCAGGAAGTAGCGGTTGCCGGCCCGCCGCATCCGAATGCGCGTGCAGGCGAGCACGCCCTCCACCGCTTCCACCGCCTGAGCGACGCGATTGCGCAAAGCGACCGGCGTGGCGTCCAGCAGCGCGTCCAGTGTCCGCTTGCCGAGCCGCGAACTGACATAGATCACCACCCCGGCCACGCCCAACGCCGCCAACGGGTCAGCCGATCGCAGCCAGGCAACGTTGAGTCTCTGCCCCATCCAGACTGCCGCCAGCCCGAGGATGACGACCGAGGAACTCCAAACGTCGGTGGAAAAGTGGAGCGCGTCCGCTTCCAGCGCTTCGCTCCGGTATTTTCGCGCCACCCGGTAGAGCGCCCGCGAACGCCCCAGATCGATCCCGATCGAAAGGACCATCACCGCAAACGCCCAGACGGTCGGGTCCACGTTGGGATGCGTGAAGAACAGCCGGCGGAGGGCCTCAAAGATAATCCATGCGCAGGTAAAGAGAAGAAGAAGGGCTTCTACGAACGCTGAAAAGTTTTCCACCTTGCCGTGACCGTACGCGTGGGTCTCGTCGGCAGGACGGTCGGAGACGCTGACGGAAAGAAAGGTGATGACGGCAGCGATGAGGTCGAGGCCGGAGTGAGCGGCTTCCGACAAGATGCCCAGGCTCCCCGTCGCCACGCCGACCACCGCCTTGAAGGTGGTCAGGAAGACCGCCGCCACCACTGAGGTGAGGGCCACCCAGCGTTTCTCGTTGAGCGGGCTGATCGGTTTTTCGCTCACGACATCTTCCGGCGGGCGCAGCACGCACCCCGATTCCTTTTCTCAGGGCAGACCTAGACATTATATAATATAGGCATCCCCGCACGACTGTCTCAGGTTGCAGCTCGCTGGGCGCGGCCCGCGGCGTCCCGCGGACCTCTTCCGGGAGTGAAAACCCTCAGTGCAATCCCGCCGAGCGGCACGGATTCACCCGCGCTACAAGCTACTGATACGATCCGTAGTCCATCACCACAGTGAGGAATTTTGCCGCCTCGACCATGTCGCGCGCCGTGAAAACAATCGTGTGGCCATCGGTGCGCTCCACTCCGGGGAGCATGGCAAGAAGTTCCGCGTGGGCGGAAGATTTAAACGCGATTTGCAGTTTGATCGGTGAGCTCAAGCGATAAGGTTTGAAGTCGCTCAGGGGAATGGTTCGATCACCGGTAGGAGCAGCTTGCCAGGAATCGCTTCGCGCCCACTCCACGTCGTTGTAGAATCGCCGTGGGCTTGCGATCCGAAGGACGTGGGATGGCGAAGAAGGAAATGGGTCCGGTGGGGGAATCGTTGGCGGTGGCCGTCCCGCCCGCGCGTGCCTGGCAGGCGTTGACATCACCGTCGGAACTGAGCCGCATTCTTTTGGGTCGCGTCGAGCTCGAACCGAAGCCGGGCGCTTCCTTCCGTTGGCATTGGGGCATCTGGGAGAAAGTCGCCGCCAAGAGAGGCGACTACGCCTGGCGCGGGAGTGTGCTCGATGCAGTTCCTGGTTCGACACTGGTGCTCGGCGACCCCCGGCAGGTCGGGGTCGTGTGCTTCACCGTGAAAGGGGATGCCGACGCCTCGCTGGTGACCGTCGTGCAGCAAGCCGACCTGCGCCGCGCCAATCTCGAGGACTATCGCTACGGTTGGGCCGACTTCCTGCTGCGCTTCAAGACTTACCTGGAATTCCAGCCCGGTGGAAATGATATCCTGCTGCGCGCTTTGGTGCGCGGCACCCCGGGAGATGTCATTCGCACCTGGCTCCATGCCGGAGAAATGGCCAAAATCCTTCCCGGAAAAGTGACTCTCGCGCCAAAGGTGGGCGGCAAATTTCTTTGGGGGTGGCGTGGGCGACTCGATTCAGGAACGTTCCTGGAGATTGCGCGGGGGAGCCATGTCGCCTTCACCTGGGAGGGCACTCGCCGCCCCAGCGAAGTGCGCCTGGCCGCCGGCCGCGCGCCTTACGGCACTCTTGTCTCCCTCCACCACACCGGGCTCGTGGGACCCGGCGGCGCCGAGTGGCAACGCTTTCACGAGTGGCACGAGCTGCTCGAACGCCTTCGCTGCTATCTCTACTTTGGGAAAAGGATTCGCGTCATTTCTTAAGTTGCTTTTGGAAGCATGACCGATAAACGGAAGCCGATTCCGCTGGCCGGGCTCAAGCCGCCCGACGTGCATCGCATTCTCGTGCGGCGCGCCCAACTCGTCTTGACGGACGCGGACAAGAATTTCCTTCGGGACGTGGGCATCCCGCCAGGTGACGATGCTCTTCTCCTGGTCGAAGATTGCTGTGACCACTGCGGCACGAGCGTCATTCGTCGCGAAGCCTACCTCGACCCGGCCACCGATTCTCTCTACTGCCGGGATTGCATCCGCGGGTGGACCTACTGAAACGAAGAGCGCCGCCACGGGCATGCGCCACTCGAAGCATTTCCATCTGGAGTGCGGGAGCTTGCTCCCGCTCTCGGAAGGCAGCTAGCCGCCGCACCCCAAAGATGGTTGAAATCCGCATTTCAAGGAGACTACCATCCAGCGCCAGAAAGCAGAGGGTTAATGCCGTGAAACCAGCCTTTAAGCGAACAGCAGTTCTCGTCGGGATCTTTTTCCTTCTCGTGTTGAACTTTCCAGATCATTCGAGCTACGCCCAGCAGCCCGCGCCCGGTGGTACCGAAAGGCGGGCCAAATCGCGAAAAGTCGTCCCAAAAAGTAAGGAAAAAGCAACTCCGAGCACTCCTCCCATTCCGGCGCCCGCCACAGTTCAAGTTGACCCACTGCTCTTCAAGAGCTTCAAGTGGCGGTCGGTCGGCCCGGCCAATATGGGCGGCCGAGTGGCCGATTTCGCAGTGCTGGAAAGCAACCCCGACACCATTTTCGCCGGCCTCGGGACGGGCGGCGTGTGGAAGACCACGAACAATGGCGTCACCTGGACACCTGTTTTTGACCGCGAAGCGGTGGCGTCGGTCGGGGCGGTGGCCGTTTCTCAATCCGACCCGAACATCGTCTGGGTGGGCACCGGCGAAGCCAACAACCGCAACAGCTCTTCCTGGGGGAACGGCGTCTATAAGTCCACCGACGGCGGCAAGACCTGGTCGAACGTGGGCCTACAGGACAGCCACGACATCGGCCGCATCGCCATCCATCCCGCGGATACCAACACGGTTTACGTGGCGGCGCTCGGGCACCTCTGGGGAGCCAACCCGGAACGCGGCCTTTACAAGACCACGGACGGCGGCAAGACCTGGACAGCCGTGTTGCAGATTGACGCTGACACCGGCCCCGCTGGCAGCGCGACGGGCGTCGTGGACGTGGCCATTGATCCGGGAGACCCGAACATCGTTTACGCGGCCGCCTACCAGCGGCGTCGCACGCCGTGGAATTTCACGAGCGGCGGCCCTGGCTCAGGTCTCTACAAATCGTCCGACGCGGGGAAGACCTGGCAGAAGTTGACCCAGGGCCTGCCTGCCGGGCCGCTCGGCCGGATCGGCATAGACATTTACCGGAAAAACCCCAACGTGGTCTATGTGATCATCGAATCCGATTTGGGCGGCCGCACGCGGAGCATCGAGGAAAGAAGCCGCGAGGGCGGGCTCTTTCGCTCGGAGGACAAGGGTGAGAGCTGGAAACGGCTCTCCGAGGTCAACCCGCGTCCCTTTTACTACAGCAAGGTTCGAGTGGATCCACAGAACGAGGCCAACATCTATGTTCTGGGTGCGCGGTTCTACATCACCGAGGATGGCGGCAAAACGTTCCGCAACGACGGCGGCACGGGCATTCATGGTGACTTCCATGCCATGTGGATCAATCCCGCCAACTCCAATCACCTGCTCCTCGGCAGCGACGGCGGAATCTACCTGAGCTACGACCGCGCGAAGAGTTGGGACTTTGTCAATCACCTGGCGGTCGGAGAGTTCTACAACGTGAACGTGGACCGGCGCAGGCCCTACTTCATCTGCGGCGGCCTGCAAGACAATGGGAGCTGGTGCGGGCCCAGCGCCTCGCGCAACCTCGACGGCATCACCAACGCCGATTGGTACCGCATCGGCGGCGGCGATGGCTTTCACGTGGCCAGTGATCCCGACGACCCGGACATCGTTTACGCCGAGTCTCAAGGCGGAAACCTGTTTCGACTCAACCGCCGCACCGGAGAGCGCAAGAACTTGAAGCCCATTCCCAAAGAAGGCGAAGCCGGCTACCGGTTCAATTGGAACTCACCCTTTGTGATCTCCCATCACGACGCGAAGACGCTTTACTTCGGCGGGAATCGCCTGTTCAAGCTGACCGAGCGCGGCGATCGCTGGGACCCCATCAGCCCGGACCTGAGCACTCAGGACCCACAGAAGATGACAGCAGCAGGCTCGGGCGCTGAGACGCATTGCACCATCGTCAGCCTCTCCGAGTCTCCCCTGAAGCCCGGCCCCGCCGGTGGCGGGGGAGCCATCATCTGGGCCGGCACCGACGACGGCAACATCCAGGTGACCCAGGATGGCGGTGCTACGTGGACCAACGTGGCCGGCAACATCACCCCGACAAGTCCGGGCGCAGCCGGCCCCGCCGTTGGCGGGGCAAGCCTGGCCAAGAACCTCTACGTCAGCCGCATTGAAGCTTCGCACTTCGAGGAAGGCACCGCCTATGTTGCCCTCGACGGCCACCGCAGCGACGTCTTTTCACCTTTTGTGTTCATGACCCTCAACTTCGGCAAGACTTGGAAGAACATTTCGAGCAATTTGCCCACAAACGCGCCCGTGAAGGTCATCCGCGAAGACCCGCGCAATCGGCAACTCTTGTTCGCCGGCACCGAGTTTGGTCTCTACGTTTCCTTCGACCGCGGCGGGAAATGGCTTCCGCTCAAAAACGACCTACCGACTGTGGCCGTGGACGACATCGTGATCCACCCGCGCGACCGCGACGTCGTCATCGGTACCCACGGCCGCAGCATCTACGTCCTCGATGACATCACGGCGCTCCAGGAATTGACGCCCGAGGTGCTTGCCGCCGACGCGCACCTCTTCAGCATCCGCTCAGCGCTCCGCTTCCACTATCTCCCCGGCAACGCTGCCTGGGGCAATCGCTTCTTCAAGGTTAAAAACCCGCCCTTTGGGGCGTATATCAACTACTACCTCAAGGCGTTCACCGGCGACGAAGTGAAAATCACGATTGCGGACGCCGGAGGCAAAAAGGTGCGCGAGTTGACGGGCACGCAATACCCCGGCTTCAACCGCGTCGTCTGGGACCTCCAGTTCGATCCCACGGGGAGAATCGGCGCCCCCGGCCCCGGCGAGCAGCCCGAACTTGTGCCCACCGGCGAGTACACCGTTACGCTGGCCGTTGGGGAGAAGAAGCTAACGACCAAGGTATTGGTCGAAGAGTAGCGGTAGGCAACGGTGCCGGCAGGGCACGGCTTGAGCCGTGCCGTAAAAGGGGTAACAAACCGGGGGTTTCAACCCCTGAGGCGGGACTCTCTCCGACTGGTTAGCGAAGTTTTGACATTTATGAGAAATCTCTTAAATACAGTCGGTCGAATCAGAGAGGGAGTTCAGTTCAATCCCGTTTGAGGATCGATTGGTAACTAGCTCGCAACATGAAGTATTAGACACGTTCCAGGAGTTCGAAGTAGCGCTCACGAGTGATGCGCGCAGTCCGCAGAATATTCTTGATGATGAACACGGGAAGAGGATCGTGGCGGGGCACAACGACCGGGCGTGAAATGCCCGGTTTGGTGAAAACCATGTGGTCGCCCCGTTGTCGGACGAGTGCAAAGCCTTCGAGTTCCAAAACTCGCACAAGCTTGCGGTAGTGTGTGGGTGAGATCCGTGGCATACGGCTGGAGCTAGTGCCGTTCCAACCAACTCAGGCTAAGCTCTTCGAGAACTGAGCATTTACGCGTAATTTGTCGCGCCAACTCGTTATCCTGCTCAAATAGTTGGAACGGCACTAGGAACCCACAGGAACTGCCAGCCGAACTTTCTGTCTGGCTAGAACGCGGTAAGGACGGTAGGTCTTGCCATGCTTTTCAAAGCCTGCCTCAGCAAGAATGTCTTGCAGAGTCCCCCTGCGCGAGGCCTCTTCGAGAAAGAGGCTTACTGCTTCGCGGAGGCGGGCCCTAGCCTCGGCGAGAGAATCTCCGCAGCTAGAAACATCAAGCTCCGGGGCGTAGGCCACATACGTCCCATTTTCCCGCCAGACCTGGACAGTGAAGCTGATGTCCGGCTTAACCGTTTTTGCTTTAGAACGTATCTTCGTCATGCTACGCTGAAATTCTAACAACCCGCTCTTTGACTGTCAAAATGTGATCTGGGACCTCCAGTTCGATCCGGCCGGAAGAGTCAGCGCCCCCGGCCCCTTCGAGCAGCCTGAGCTCGTCCCCGCCGGCGAGTACACAGTTACTCTGGCAGTGGGCGAAAAGAAACTGAGTATGAAGGTGGTTGCGGAAGAATAGAGGTGCCGCAGGCGATTGTGGTTTTGAGTGGTTTCCTAGACCTTCCTCGATGCTGGACAAGCAAGGAAATCAGCGGAGCAAACAACGAGCCCCTGTGCACTTTGCTGTCGCTTTGGGAAGTTGTTCGACGTTCTCCCGCTGGACACAGATTGGAGCCATGGAGGGCAGTTGACCTATGTGCTCGGCCCCCCAAGGGAAGGCTGGGTTTCTTGCGGGAAATATCGTGTCCGCCTGCAATGCTTCGCGAGAGTCGCCAGCGTTTGCGGCATTTAGTTGCTGGTTCAGGAAGCTGTGTCTCACGGCACCCATCCCGGGTTAGATCAAGCGACTGCTAGGGAAGCGCACAAGACCAAGTTTTTCGCGACCGAATTTGATCACCAAGGAATTAACAAAATCCGGGTCGATAGCTTGGCAG
>DATBWB010000023.1 GCA_036514995.1 Candidatus Acidiferrales bacterium | reverse complement strand
ATCCAAGAACGCCTGATAGGGTGTTCGCCGCTGGGTCGATAGCCCTGGTGGGCACCCCCAGCAGCCTGAATTTCTCACTCTGACAGTAACTCTCTGGCTCGCTTGCGGAAGGTTTCAAGGAGCGGGAGCTTCTCCTCGGGTGGCAGGAAGGCGGATTCAAAGCTCATCTCGGCGATGCGCACGAGCTCCTCGGGAGCGAAGTCCATTGCCTGTGCAGCGAGCTGATATTCGCGAAGAAGGTTGGTGTGGAACAGGGCGGGATCATCGGTCGAAATCGTGACCCGCAGGCCGCGGTCGAAAAATTCTCGCAGCGGATGCTGGCTCAAGGCAACCTCGCCGGCGGTGAGACCGCGCAAGCCCCGCCGTGGGCGGGGCAAGCGGGCCAGCGCGCCGGTAGCCAGATTGCTCGTCGGGCAGCACTCGAGCGTGATTTGATCGCGCGCGAGTTGCTCCATCAATTCCGGGTCGAGCACCGCATGGATGCCGTGGCCGATGCGTTCGGCGCCGAGAAGTTCAACCGCGTCGCGGACACTTTCCGGCCCGGCCATTTCGCCGGCGTGGGCGGTGAGCCGCAAGCCCTGCGCCCGGGCATAGTCATAAACGCCGCGGAACAAGGCCGGCGGCCAGCCTTCTTCATCGCCGCCGAGGCCGAACGCCACGACCCCTTCCGAGCGGTATTGCGGCGCAAGCTGCGCTACTTCCATCGCTGCCTCGACGCCGAATTGGCGGGCAGCGTCAAAGATCCAGCGCACTTCGACGGGAAAATCCTTCTTTGCCTGCCGGTAACCTTCGAGCACGCCGCCAAAAAAGGCGTGAGGGTCCTGCCGGCGGCGCAGCATCACTCCGGCAGAGACGGTAATCTCGGCATAGGCCACATTCTGGCGATGGAGCTGTTCGATCAGCCGCGCCGTGGCCAGGCCAAAGTCAGCCGGCGTGCGCAGATGCCCGACCGCCCACTTGAACGCTTCGAGAAAAGCGGCGAAATCGCCGAAGCGATACCGGGCGCGCACTTCCTCCAGGGACATGCCGGCCGAAGCTCCCGTCCCGACCGTTTGGGACTCGGGGCGGCGCGCCAGCTCGAGGATCGTTTCCGGCTCGAGCGAGCCTTCCAGGTGCAAGTGAAGTTCGGCTTTCGGAAGGTATTGAAGCAGATCGGCGAGACGAGCGGGAGCCATGGTTCGTCCCTCACCATAAATCGCGCTGGTTACTGAACCGGCGGGGAGGGCTGGCCGGCGTTGAGCCAGGCGGTGAACCAGTAGGAGCCGATGTCGGTGGCGGCGTCGGTGAGCTGCCGGGCGAGCACCGCTCCGGCTTGATTATAGAAGCGGTCGTAGTATTCGTCGGTATAGTCCGGGAGATCGGAACGGGAGCGCTGGTCGGCGAGCAAGATGTTGTCGAGCCAGGCATGGGCTTCGGTCACCATGCCAAAGGCGTGTTCGGTGGAGTCGGGAATAAACATCGCCGGGTTGGGGCGAATGACAAAGAAAAGGGAATAGCGATCCACCAGGCTGGTGTCAAAGCGCAGGTTCACCCCGGGCTGATGCGATAGGCCGCCACTCCAGTTCTCGGTGGTGCTGAAGGGATCGTGCGCCTCGCCGACGTAGAAGGCGAGCGCCGCCGCCAGTTCGCGCGCCTCGTCCCAGCGATGGGCGCGCATCGCTTCCGTGAGCTTCAGGCTGTAAACCCCCACCTGCCAGGGAAGCAAGCCGTTCTGATTGAGTTTCAGCGAACCGATCTTGGCGAGCGCTGCCTTGTAGTCGTGGGGAATGCCGGGAAAAGGGAAGCGGCCGTAGCGGTCGAGGTAGATGTAGTGATTGCGCCGCTCGGCGGGATTGCGCTGCAGGGCGGCGGTCGGGTCGGTGACGTGCTGGACGATGAACGAGCGGCTGGCCTCGAAATAGGGCTGGAGCTCTGGCGGCAAGGCATCCACCGCCTTGTTGGTCATCAGCCGGTGCGCCGAGGGGCCCCAGGCCAGCCCTTTCGCCGGCCACCCTGCCAGCGCCGCCAGCAGCACACCCGTTGCCAGAAATCTCCTTCCCGCATGTCGGGCAGAATCGCCCACTGCTCTCCTTGCTCCTTCGGAGGAATCTCTCAGGATGAATCCTTGACCGATCCCTCAGAGGGAATGTGAAGCTCGCTTCGCTTGCGGCTGTAAACGGTATAGATAATCAGCCCGATCATCAGCCAAATCACAAAACGCAGCCAGGTTTCCACTGGCAGGCTCGCCATCAGGATGACACACGACGCTATGGCCAGCAAGGGGATGACGGGCACCCAGGGCGTACGAAAACCTCGTTTTCGTTCCGGCTGTTTTTTTCGCAGCACCCAAACCCCGGTGGAAACCAGCATGAAGGCAAACAGCGTGCCGATGTTAGCGAGGTCGGCCAGCGTGCCGATGTCAAAAATGGCTGCCGGGACCGCCACCACCAGGCCGGCAATCCAGGTTGAGATATGCGGGGTGCGAAACCTGGGATGAACTTGCGAAAACGCCCCGGGCAGCAGCCGGTCGCGCGACATCGCGAACCAGACGCGCGCCTGGCCGAGCTGAAACACCAGCAGGGAGCTGATCATCCCGGTAAGCGCGCCCACGGTCACCAGAAATTCGATCCGGCCCAGGCCGATTTGCTTCAGGGCGTTGGCGACCGGGGCGGCATTGGCCAGCGTTTGAAACGGGCGAATGCCGGTCAATACGATCGCCACGGAGACGTAGAGCACCGCGCAGACGATCAGCGAGGCGATGATGCCAATCGGCAAATCACGCTGTGGCCGCCGGCATTCTTCCGCCGCCGTCGAAACGGAATCGAATCCGATATAGGTAAAGAACACGATGGCGCCGCCGGTGAGCACCCCTTGCCAGCCGTTGGGCATCAACGGGTGCCAGTTGGCAGGTTGGATGTAACGCGAGGCGGCAAAGATGAAAATCAGGATCGCCACCAGTTTTACGCCCACCATCGCCGTATTGGCGCGGGCCGATTCGCGGATGCCGATCACGAGAAGAACGGTCAAGAGCATCACAATCAAAAAGCCCGGCAGATTGAAATGGAGCGACCAGCCAGCGGCTGCACTATAGGCCGGTTGGCTCAGAGCTTGCGGGAGGTGAATCCCGAAAAGCCGGAACAAGCTGTCCAGGTAGGCGGAAAATCCTACCGCCACCGCCATGTTGCTCACCGCATACTCCAGGATGAGGTCCCAGCCGATAATCCACGCAAAGATCTCGCCCAGCGTGGCGTAGGAGTAAGTGTAGGCGCTGCCGGCGATGGGAATCATGGAAGCCAGCTCGGCGTAACACAGGGCGGCAAAACTGCATGCGATCGCCACCAAGGCAAAGGAAATGGCAATCGCCGGGCCGGCGCCGGGGCGACCGCCCAAACCCACCGCATTGCGGCCGTGGAGAAGCACATCGAGCAAGGGCGCCTTCAGCACCGAGGGAATCAGCACGGTTTCGCCGGCGGCAGCCGTTCCGGTCAGGATGAAAATGCCGGTTCCGATGATGGCCCCGATGCCGAGCGCAGTGAGGCTGAGAGGGCCAAGCGTTTTTCTCAGCCGTTTGCCCGGCTGCTCGGAATCGGAAATAAGTTTGTCGATGCTCTTGGTGCGCAGCAGTTGTGAGGCCATCGGTGGTCAGGCCCTCTCGAGTTTGGCGTATCGTTCGACCAGCTTTTTTCGGCCGTAGCCCGGAAAACTGACGGTAATCTTCCGGTCGGGGCCATCGCCCTCGACGGCCAGCACCGTGCCGACGCCGTAGGTGGGATGGCTGACGCGCTGGCCGATGAGCGGGTCCAGGCGACGCGAGGCGGGCACGGGCTTGCCCGCGCCCCGATCAAATCGGGGCCGGCGGCTGGCCGGGTTGCGCCGCCATCGCATCTGCGCCTGATCGTATTCATCGTCGCGCACGTAGGTTACGGTCTCATCGGAGTAAAGGATGCGGGCCGCCTCCTGGCCTACCCGCTCGACCGAGTCGAAAGGGATCTCGGAGAGAAAGCGGGAAGGCTCGCTCACCTCCGCCAAATCGCTTCCGTAGAAGCGCCGGTAGCGCGCGCCGGTAAGGGTGAGGGCGTCCTGGGCGCGGGTCATGCCCACGTAACACAGCCGGCGCTCCTCTTCCAGTTCTTCCTGGGTGCCGAGCGAGCGCGCGTGCGGAAAGAGCCCCTCTTCCATCCCGATCAGGAAGACGCTTTCGAATTCGAGTCCTTTGGCGCTGTGAAGGGTCATGAGCGACACCGGCGCGCGCTCATCATATTCGTCAGCGTCGCTCATCAGCGCCGAATGGTCCAAAAACTCCTCGAGTGTCTCGCCGCGGTCCTCGGCCTCGCCGGCAGCGTTGACCAGCTCGGTCAGGTTTTCGAGCCGCGGCGAAGCTTCCTCTCCACCCGCCTGCCCTGAACCAGTATGGTTCAGGGCCTGCTGGAGCATGTCCAGGTAGCCGGTGTGCTCGAGGATCCAGCGGAAAAGATCGGCCAGCCCAAGCGAGGAAATCCTGGCGGCAATCTCCTCCACCAGGCGGCGAAAATGGCGAAGCGGTTCGACCGACCGCAAGCGGCCGCCGCCGGCGGATTCGATGAGGGAGCCGAGAGCGGCCCAGAGGGAACCATTTGTTTCTTTCGCGGCCTCGTGCAGCGACTCCAGGGTGGCTTTGCCGATGCCGCGGGGCGGGACATTGATGATGCGGAGCAGCGCGGCGCTGTCTTCCGGGTTGATGCCCAGCCGCGCGTAGGCCAGCAAGTCTTTTACCTCGGCCCGCTCGTAAAAGCTGATCCCGCCCACAACACGATAATGGATGCCGTACCGGCGGAGCGCTTCCTCCATGGGCCGCGATTGGAAGTTCGTCCGGTAGAGAACAGCGATCCGGCTCTTGGGCGCTTGCCCGCCAAAATCTGTTTGGGGATGCAAAGCACTTTGTTTTGGGCGGGCTTGCCGCTGGAAGCGGTCCGTCTCCGCTGCCACGAACGCGGCTTCGTCCTCCACATCTTGGGCTTCAAAATAGCGCAGTGTTTCGCCGCCCGGGCGGACGGCCAGCAAGGTCTTGCCGATGCGCCGCTCGTTCTTCCGCACCACTGCGCTCGCCGCCGAGAGGATCATCTGGGTCGAGCGATAGTTTTGCTCGAGCTTGATCATGCGCGTGCCTGGAAAATCCTTCTCGAAGCGGAGGATGTTGCCGACATCGGCGCCGCGCCAGCCGTAGATGGATTGGTCTTCATCGCCCACGACGCAAAGATTTTTGTGGCGCTCGCTCAGCAATCGAATCAGTTCGTACTGCGGCCGGTTGGTGTCCTGGTATTCGTCCACCAGGATGTGAAGGAAGCGCGCGTTATAGCGCTCGCGGACGTCGCCATGTTTGCTGAGGAGCAAGACGGCCTTGAGCAATAAGTCGTCAAAGTCAAGCGCGCTCGCCTGCCGCAGCAAGTGCTCGTAGGCTTGATAGACGGAAGCAATCTTGGCGTCGCGCTCGCTCATCGCCCGGGCAAAGAACAGCTCGGGCGCAAGGCTGTCGTTCTTGGCGCGGGAGATGCGCTCCGCCACGCTGCGCGGGGTAAACACGGCTTCGTCCAGCCCGAGCTGCCGCAGGGCCCGTTTGATGACCGACGCCTGGTCCTCTTCATCGTAGATGGCGAAATCGCGGCGGTAGCCGAGCGCAGCAATCTCCCGCCGCAGAAGCCGCGCGCAAAAGGAATGAAACGTGGAAATCCAGGGCGCCGGGTCGAGCCCGCCCACGAGAGCGGCGACGCGCTCTTTCATCTGCTCGGCGGCTTTATTGGTAAAGGTGACGGCCAGAATGCGCTCGGGGGCGATGCCAGTCTGGAGGAGATAAGCCACGCGGTAGGTAATGACGCGGGTTTTGCCGCTGCCGGCCCCGGCCAGCACCAGCACCGGCCCGCCAATCGCGGTGACCGCCTCGCGTTGCTCGGGATTGAGATTGTCCAATAGAGACATCGACGCTTCGTGGCGAGCCGCGAGGGATTTCCAAAAACGCGATTCTATCCCAGCGTCCCGGATTAGGCAAACGAGGCCACCCGGGGCGGGAGCGGTGCCTCTTCTCTATCGAAATTCCATTTCAAAAAACATGAGTGGTTGGCCGGTCGAAAGATTTTTGACTTCCGGGATGTAGATGCGGGCGCGGGAGACGGCTTGAAAATCGCCGCCGATATCGAAGAAGAGGAATCCGCGGGCAGTAGCGCCGGGAGGAATCGTGCCGGCTTCGAAGAAATGCGGGGCGAGGGCGGCGCGAGCTTTTTCGTACTGTGCCGCCTTCTTGCTGCGCGGCAGGGGCGGCCAGCGGGAAGGCACCGTCTCGCGCGTTTTGGTTTCGCCGACGAGCCGACGTGTCAGCTCTTCCATGGTGAGGGCGCGCAGTTGCCATCCCGCAGAGCGGGCCAGCAATTGCGCCGCCGCCCAGTTCACGGTCATCCCCTGCCCGGTTTCATTCTTGACGATCATTTCGACGGCCAGCACGCCGGCCTTGTGGGGCGCGTAGGAGCCGAAGACTCGCTCGGCACGCGCCCGCTCAAGATACGGGTCAGCCGCCATGGCCACGCCCTCGTGAGCATCATGCGCGGGATAATCGCGTGGATTTGGTTGACGGCTTAGCTGCTGTCCGAAGGCAAGCGCCACAAAGAAGAGAGCTGCCGTTGCCATGAAAGGCTTCAACCGAGCCATCCGGAGTCTTAGATGCCCCTCTGGCCGGACGGTTGCCCGTCCAGCAGAGCGGGAGCAGCCCCGATTTATCGGGGCAAGTTATAATAGCCGAGTTGACTGGAGCGCGCGGGCAAAGCCTATGTATCTTCTCTACAGCTTGGTCCTGACCCTCGGCATGTTGCTGCTCTTGCCGTGGTTTCTTTATCAGGCGCTGCGGCGCAGAAAATATCTGGGCTCGGCCTACCGGAACCAGCGCTTCGGCTTCTTGCCCGAGGAGCTTGTGCCGCCTGGCGAAAGCTCGATCTGGATTCATGCGGTTTCCGTGGGAGAAGTGTTAGCCGTGGTGCCGCTGGCCAAGCGGATCAAAGAACTTTTCCCGGACTTGCGGTTGCTGGTTTCTACGACCACGCTCACCGGCCAGGAGATGGCGAAAGCCCGCCTCGGCGGGCTTGCCCTGCCCCAGGGCGGGGCTGATGGTTTTTTCTATTTCCCTTTTGATTGGCCGGGCCCGGTGCGGCGTGCGCTGCGTCGAGCCAAGCCGAAATTGGTGATTATTGCCGAAACGGAGATCTGGCCCCATTTTCTTCGCGAGGCGTCGCGCGCCGGCATTCCGGTCGTTTTCGTCAACAGCCGCATTTCGGATCGCTCTTTCGGGCGCTACCAAAAAGTGAAATGGTTTACCCGCTCGGTGCTCGCTTTTCCGGTTGCGTTCCTTACGCAGACGGAAGAAGACCGCCGGCGGTTGATCGAGCTGGGCGCGCCGGCGGAGAAAGTTCGGGTGAGCGGAAATTTGAAATATGACCTGGCAGAGCCGCCCTCAACCTGGCTTCTGGAAGAGCTTTCGCAGGGCATGGCCCGGCACGGGCGTGAGCCGGTTCTCGTTGCCGGGAGCACGATGCCCGGTGAAGAAGAGATCATCGGTGCTGCCTTCGCCGAATTGCAGCGGAGGGTTCCCAAGGCGCTCTGGATTCTGGCGCCGCGCCATCCGGAGCGCTTCGATGCGGTGGCCGATTGGGTGCTTCATCGCGGTTGGCGGCTTCTCCGGCGCAGCCAAATGGCTTGCCCTGATCCCGCCGTTGCGGGACCGAGGGATGCGGCGACGGCCGTGGAGAACCTGGATTGGCCGGAAGTTTTGCTGGTGGATTCGATGGGCGAGTTGGCCGGGCTCTACCGTTTGGCAACGGTGGCCTTCGTGGGTGGCAGCCTGGTCGCGCAAGGCGGCCACAACCCGCTCGAACCGGCACTGTTTGCCCGACCCATTGTGTTCGGGGCTTCGATGGAAAACTTCCGGGAGATGGCGCGGGCGCTCGTGCATGAGGGAGCGGCGGCGGTGGTCACCGACGCCAAGGAACTGGAGAACACATTGCTCGCGCTGTCAGCCGATGAAGCCCGGCGCCAGCGCATGGGTCAAGCCGCGCGGGAATTCGTCGAGCGGCACCGCGGCGCTACCGAACGCGCCCTCGGGGTCATCCGAGAGATTCTCTCGCTCCGACCGGCGGCCTGCCGCGGCGCGACCGGGGTACTTCGATGATTCACAACCCCTTTTTGCGAGCGATCCTCAGGCCCCCGGCGGAACTCTATGGCCGGATGATGCGCCTCCGGGCGGAACTCTATCGCCGGGGTGTGCTGCGAGCGGCGCCGTTGCCCGGCAAGACGATTTCCGTCGGGAACCTGACTCTGGGTGGCACGGGCAAAACGCCCATGGTGATTTGGCTGGCGCGGCACCTCCAGGCAGCCGGTTATCGCCCGGGAATCTTGGCCCGCGGCTATGGCCGGCGCGATGCAAACGAGTTGGTGGTTCTCCGGCCTGCCCCGAACCAGTACGGTTCGGGGCCAGGGGAAGCCGGCGACTCCCGAACGATCAGGACTGGTGACGAAGCGCTTCTTTTTCGCCGGCATCTGCCGGATGTGCCGATTGGTCTTTGTGCCGACCGGGTGCGGGCGGCGAATGCCCTGGCCGCCGAGTGCGGGGTCAACCTGTTTCTGCTCGACGATGGCTATCAGCGGCTGGACGTGGCGCGGGACGTGAATCTGCTTTTGGTGGACGCAAGCGAAACGACCAGCGCCGGTCAGGATGGACTGATTCCCATCGGCCGGCTGCGAGAGCCGGAGTCAGCCGCCTCACGAGCCGACCTCATCCTTCTGACGCGATGCGAGGAGAGATCCCGCCAGGACGTGCCGGCAAGCGAGAGCATGCTCCGGGAGAAATTACGTCGCCTTACTGCCGCGCCGATCTTCCGCGCGCGCACACGTCCGGTCGGCTTTTTTCTCGCAGAGCGGGACGGGCAGATCGTACCCGAGGGTGAAGTCCGCCGAGGGCAATGGCTGGCCTTTTGCGGAATCGGAAACCCGGCTGCGTTTTTCGCTGATCTCCGGCGGTGGGGTCTCGAGCTCGCGCATTGCATCTCTTTCCGCGACCACCATCGCTACTCGCCTGACAATCTGGCCTTTCTCGAAAAGGAAGCCGAGCGCAGGGGCGCCACCGGGCTCATCACGACCGAAAAGGATTTCATCAACCTGCCGCCGGCAACTCCCCGCCCGGGCAAGGCGGGCTTGCCGCTCTACTACTGTCGGATTGTGTTGGAGCCCGTCGAACCTGAGTTCTGGCAGGAAATTTTGCGCCGCCTGGAGCAGGCCGGATGAAGCTCGATCAGGCGAAGAAAATCCTCATCCGCGCTCCGAATTGGGTGGGCGATGCCATCCTCTCCTGGCCGGCCGTCGAAGCGATTGCGCGGGCCTTGCCGTCCGGCGCTGCGGGATCGGTGCTTGCGCGCCCGGCCGTCGCTGATCTCTACCGCGAACTGTCCATAATCAAGGAAGTGCTGGTGGCGGATGCCGTCGCTTCGCCCGGCCGCTTGAGCAGGGGCCTCAGCGATCTCGCTCGGCTGAGCGCTCGCATTCGAAGCCGTGAATTCGACGCCGCCATCCTCTTGCCCAACTCTTTCCACGCGGCACTCGAGGCGTGGCTGGCACGGATACCGTTGCGCATCGGCTATGCGCGCGATGGCCGATCGCTCTTGCTGACCGAGGCGGTGCCGCCACCCAGGAAAGGGGAAATCCCTCCGCACGAGAGCTACTACTACCTCGAGCTGGTGCGGCGCGCCGGGCTGCTGGAAGAATTGCCCGAAATGGGCGAGGTGCGGTTGCCTCTTGGCGCAGCGGGGCTCGAGCGAGCGAAGCAAAGACTGGCTGCTGCCGGCCTGCGCGACGGCGGGCTGCGCATCGCGTTCGCCCCCGGCGCCAGCTACGGTTCGGCCAAGTGCTGGCCGGTGGAGCGCTATGCCGGGCTGGCGGACGGCTTGATTGATGCGTTTCAAGCCGATGTGCTACTCTTTGGCTCCCTGGCCGACCGGCCGGTGGCGGAAGCGATCGCTGGCGCGATGAAACACCGCGCTGCCGTCTTTGCGGGCGAAACGAGCCTGCCCGAATTTGCCGCGCTGCTGCGTTGCTGCGATCTTTTTATCGGCAACGATTCCGGCGCCATGCATATCGCGGCGGCGGTGGGCCTGGCGGTGGTGGCGATTTTTGGTCCGACTGACCCGGCTGGCACGGGGCCGCTCACCCGGCGGCGCACCCTCGTGCAACACAAAGTTTTCTGCAGCCCCTGCTTCTTGCGCGCCTGCCCGATTGACCACCGTTGCATGAAGCGCATTGAGGTGAATGAGGTGTTTCGAGCGGCGGAATATTGGCTGAACCGGAAGGATGTCCCGAATGCCTGAAGCCGATTCGCGCCGAGCTGCCATTTTTTTTGACCGCGACGGCACTCTTGCCGATGAGATCGGCTACGTGAACCACATCAGCCGCTTTCACGTGCTGCCCTGGGCGGCGGAGGCGGTGCGGCGCGTGAACCAGGCCGGCCTGATCGCGGTGGTGGTCACGAATCAATCGGGGGTCGCCCGGCGAATGTTTCCCGAAACTCTGGTGAAGGAGATTCATCGCCTTCTCGACCAGAAAATCAAGGAAGGCGGGGGAACTCTGGCGGCGATCTACTACTGCCCGCACAGCCCCAACCAGGAGTGTGATTGCCGCAAACCGAAGCCGGGGATGCTGCTCCGGGCCGAGCAAGAGTTGGGCATTGACCTGACGCGGTCGTACCTGATCAGCGATCGCTACATGGACGTGGAGATGGCGCATTTGGTGGGTGCGCGGGCCGCGCTGGTGATGACCGGGTACGGGCTGGGCGACTGGGAACACTACCGGGGAACTTGGCCGCGCCAGCCGGAAGTGGTCGCCGCCAATTCGCTCGAGGCCGTGGAAGAAATCCTGAAGCTGCTCAAGAGGCGATGAGCCAATCCCGACAAGCCCGCCCAGAACAAGGCCGAACTCCGCGGAAGAGCGGTTTTGGCGGGCAAGCCGAGACCGACCGGCTCGGCAGGATTCTCGACCGCTTTGCCGGGCTCAAGATTCTGGTGATTGCCGACCTGGTGGCCGACGAGTACGTTTACGGAGAAATCGCGCGCGTTTCGCGGGAAGCGCCGGTGGTCATCCTCCGGCATCGCCACGAGCGCATCGTCCCCGGAGGCGGCGCCAACGCCGTGAACAACCTGGCTGACCTTGGCGCCAAGCCCTTGCCCGTGGGTGTGCTCGGCGATGATCGGCCGGGTCAGGCTCTGCTCGAGTATTTCGACCAAAAGAAAATTGATCTGGGGGGCGTCGTTCGCGCGCGCGGCCGCCGCACCACCACCAAGACGCGTTACCTGGCCGGCTGGACGCATACGGCGGCCCAACAGGTTTTGCGGATGGATCGCGAAGCGGGAGAGCCGCTTGCGCCGGCGGTCCTGCGGAAGCTCAAAGCAGCCGCGCAGCGATTCCAAAGAGGCGCGAAGGCGGTGTTGATCTCCGATTATGGTTATGGCGCCGCCAGCCCGGAGCTCGTGCGGGCGATCTCCGCGACCGTCGAAAAGTCCGTCCCCATTACGCTCGATGCCCGTCACAATCTCCTTCGCTATCCGCAAGTAACCGCCGCCACGCCCAATGAGCCGGAGATCGAAGAGCTCTTCGCCCGGCCCATCGGCACGGACGCCAGGAAGCTCGAAGAGTGCGGCAAGGAGATCCTGCGGCGCATGGGGCTGCAGGCGCTGCTGGTCACCCGCGGCAAAGACGGCATGGTGCTCTTCGAACCGGACCGGAAGCCGCAATACATTCCCATCTTCGGCACCGACGAGATCGCCGATGTAACCGGCGCGGGGGATACCGTGATTGCCGTCTTCACGCTGGCGCTGGCGGCCGGCGCCGGTTTCCTGGACGCCGCCCGGCTGGCCAACTATGCCGGGGGAATCGTAGTGATGAAGCGCGGCACGGCCACTGTCACCCGGGAGGAACTTCGCGCCGCCATCGAACGCCGTTGAGCACCCAATCCAAAATTCTGACGCTCGAACAACTCCTTGGGCGGGTGCGGGAAGCGCGCGCCCGCCCCGATGAAATGGGGGCCCGCGGCCGAGGCATCGTGCTCGCCAACGGCTGCTTTGATATCTTGCACGTCGGCCACGTGCGCTATCTTACCGGCGCGCGGGCGGAGGGAGATCTCCTCGTCGCCGGCGTTAACAGCGATGCCAGCGTGAGGCGGTTGAAGGGCCCCGGCCGGCCGGTCCTGGGGGAACGCGCTCGCGCCGAGCTGGTGGCCGCATGCGCCGCCGTGGATTACGTCGTCGTGTTCGAGGAGAACACCGTGGAAAATTTGCTTCTTGCCTTGCGGCCCGATGTGCATGCCAAGGGCACGGACTACACCGCCGAGACGGTGCCGGAGCGCGACGTGGTGCGCGGCTACGGCGGCCGCGTCGCCATTGTCGGCGATCCCAAGACGCACTCGACGAGCGAACTCTTTGCCGCCATCCGCTTGGGACTGACAGGCTTTAGCCCGTCATGCATGCCGCCCTAAAGCGCGGCGCTGCTAACCGCCGACAGGTTCGCTCGCGGTGAACGTTCACGTCTGGCCGCCGAAAGAGATGACCGAACCCCGTTTGCTCATCATTCGCCTTAGCTCGCTGGGCGACGTGGTGCACGCGCTCCCGGCAGCGGCTGCCCTTCGCCAGGCATTTCCGGAAGCGCGGATCGATTGGCTGGTGGAAAAGCGCTGGGCGCCTCTGCTGGTTGAGAATCCCGATTTGGACGAGGTCATCACCGCCGACACCGCTGCCTGGCGACGTCACCCGATGCGGCGGGCCACCTGGCAAGCCATGCGCCAGTGCCGCCGGCAACTGCTTGCCCGCCACTATCAAACCGCCATTGATTTTCAAGGGCTCTACAAGTCAGGCTTGATGGCGTGGTTGTCTGGCGCAACGCAGGTGGTGGGGTTTGCCGGCCGGTTCTGCCGCGAACGCGGCGCGGCCATCTTCTATGATCGAACGGTCGTTCCCGGCGGGCTCCACGTGGTAGATCACAACCTGAGCCTTGCTCGCCAGTCTCAAGGCGGGCGCGCTCAGGTGCCCGGGGCGAAGGCGGCAGCGGCCCCGAAGCTTGGGGGTGGGGTTCCGTTTTTCTTGCCGCGTTTGGAGGAGGCGGAAGCCTACGTCGAGCAACGTTTGGCGGAAGCGAAGGTCGTCAAGTTTTTTGTGGTGCACCCTGGCGGCGGCTGGGGATCCAAGTGCTGGCCGCCCGAGCGCTACGGGGAGCTTTGCCGGCGACTGGTCGGTTCCGGGGCACTCACCGGCTGGCGCGCGGTGGTGAGCTATGGGCCTGGGGAAGAGAGTTTGGTCGAAGCCGTCAGGCGAGCTGCAGGTGAAGCGAGGTTGGTCGTCTTTCCGACCGATTTGCTTCAGTTGATTGCGTTGCTTCGCCGCGCCGGGCTTTTCATCGGCGGCGATACCGGGCCTCTGCATCTGGCGGTGGCTGCCGGGACGCCGGTGGTGGGCCT
>DATBWB010000022.1 GCA_036514995.1 Candidatus Acidiferrales bacterium | reverse complement strand
GCCGGCTGGTTTTTCATGAGTTGCTTCCCCACCCGAAGCGCATCCGAGCGCTGGGCCGGCTCCTTCGCTTCTACCAACATTCAGGGATGCAAGACCTCGTCCGGGCCACCCGTCTTGCTTCGCTGGTTGGCATGAAGGATGCCGAAGCCCTTCTTCCGCCGGTGAGCGACCGGTTTTTCTTTGATCGGCTCGGGAAAACGCTTCCGGCGCTAGGACGCCGGCGATTTCGCGTCGCTTTTTTTGCCGGATGCCTGGCGCAGATCATGTTCAACGAATTGAATGAAGCGACGGTGCGGGTGCTCGTAAAGAACGGCTGCGAGGTGGTGATCCCTTCCGGGCAACTCTGCTGCGGGGCCCTGGCCGTGCATGCCGGCGAGCGCGATCTGGCCCGCCGGCTCGCGCGGAAGAACATGGAGGTTTTTCTTGGGGAGTCCTTTGACGCCATCATCACCAATGCTGCCGGCTGCGGTTCCACCCTCAAAGGGTATGAGACGCTCTTCCCGGTGGATGGCGATCTGCGCGAGCGCAGCGCTGCCTTTTCCCGCAAGGTGAAGGACGTCACCGAATTTCTGGCCGCGGTCGGCCTGACACAATCCTTGCGCGAGACGCGACTGCGGGTGACCTACCAGGATTCCTGTCACCTGGCGCACGGGCAGAAAATCAAGGACGCCCCGCGGGAACTCCTTCGCATGGTTCCGGGAGTTGAGTTGGTGGAAATGTTCAACGCCGACCATTGCTGTGGGAGCGCCGGAATTTACAACGTGCAGCAACCGGAAATCTCTCTCGCCCTTCTGGATGAAAAAATGATCTATGCCCAAGCAACGCGGGCGGACGTCTTGCTGACGGCCAATCCCGGCTGCATGCTGCAACTGCGCGCCGGCGTCGCCCGGGCGCGAACCGGCCAGCAGGTGATGCACGTGGTGGAACTCCTCGACCAGGCCTCAACTTGAATGCCCGCCTTTGTGGTACCTCCGAGTGTTCTTGAGCTTTGAGTATGCCGGTGGCCGACGCTATCGGGCCCATTGGTTACCGGCCAGACGCAACCTCCTGAAGCTAGTCACCCGATGCGCCGGAATAGAGCGTGGCCGTATTGACGGGAAGCTCGATGAGCTTCAAGTAGGTAAACAACTGCATCTTGTGGTTGAGGAAGTGTTCGAGGAAACGAATCGAGATGAGCTCGCACTTTCCTTGCCAGCCCCAGGGAGTAGAAACCATCTTGGAAGAAAACTCTTGCTCGTTGATTCCGGCAAGGACTTCCTTCAGCGTTTTCTTGTCCTTGTTGAGTTTTTCAAGGGCTTCTTCGGGGGAGCAAGAGGGACAGTTTTCGAGCTTCGTCATCTCTTCAAACTGCTCCATCGTGAAAGGCCACTTGCCTGAGATGAGATTTCGCAACGGGCCGCCGAGGCCATCGCCGAGGTGAGAGACGAGCTGACCGAAACTCATGAAATTTTCTCGCGGCCGCCAGTCGAGCTTATCGCGCGGGACTATCCGGATCATCGCTTCGGCGGGCCGATAGGCTTCCATCAGGCAGTGGTAGTATTCGTCCTTGGTCATGACACACCTCGAAGGAAAACGGTCGATTCGTTCGGAGGAGGATTCTAACAAGCGGCTAGGCGGCTGTCATCCGCCGAGCGCATTTTCGCGGGCCAAGAAAGTTCTGCTATCATACGCACGTTCGAGTTCCTCCGGGGCAGTTGTAGAAGACAGCGAGGCGTGAGGCGCGCCCCGGGGGAGAAGAATTTCCTCGTGCGATAGCTCCAGAGACAGGATCGCAGAAATCGACCGACGGGGGTTGACGTGAAAGAAAAACCTGCGAAGGGTTCCCATGACACGCTGGCCCCGCCTGCGGGGGGGCTGGCCAATCTTCTGGTTGAAGGGCGCACCTTCGCGCCGCCACCGGCATTTCGCCAGAAGGCGGTGGTGAAAGACCCCGGCGTTTATGCGGCTGCGGCCCGCAATCCGGAAAAATTCTGGGAGAAGTTCGCCAAGGAGCTGGTCTGGGCAAAGCCGTGGAAAAAAGTGCTCCGCTGGAAGCCGCCGCACGCCGAATGGTTCGTGGGCGGAAAGATCAACGCCAGCGTCAACTGTCTCGACCGGCAAATCCAGGGCCCGCGGAAGAACAAGGCAGCCATCATCTGGGAGGGTGAGCCGGGCGATCAGCGCACGCTCACCTACCGGGACCTCTACCGCGACGTGAACAAATTCGCCAATGTGCTCAAATCGCTCGGCATTCGCAAAGGCGACCGGGTGGCCATCTACCTGCCCATGATTCCCGAGGCGGCGATTGCCATGCTCGCCTGCGCCAGGATTGGCGCGGTGCATTCGGTGGTCTTCGGCGGCTTCAGCGCGGAAGCGCTCAAAGATCGCATCCAGGACGCCCAGGCCAAGCTGCTCATTACCGCCGATGGCGGTTACCGCCGCGGCAATTTGTTGCCGCTCAAGCATGATTCCGACTATGCGGTGAAAGATTGCCCCTCGATCAAGAACGTCATCATCATCAAGCGCGGGGACTTTCCGCTGCGGGTGGTGGAGGGCCGCGACCACTGGTATCACCGGCTGATGCAGGACGCCAAGGCTTATTGCGAGCCCGAGCCCATGGATTCCGAGGACATGCTCTACATCCTTTATACCTCAGGCACCACCGGGAAACCCAAGGGCATCGTCCACACGACCGGCGGCTACCTCACCGGTGTCTATGCGACGATGAAGTGGGTTTTTGACCTCAAGGAAGATGACATCTACTGGTGCACGGCCGACATCGGCTGGGTTACCGGCCACAGCTATACCGTCTATGGCCCGCTGGCCAACGGCGCCACGGTCATCATGTATGAAGGCGCGCCCGACTGGCCCGACCGCGATCGCTTCTGGCAGATTATTGAGAAATACGGCGTGACGATCCTCTACACTGCGCCCACCGCCATCCGCAGCTTCATGAAGTGGGGCACCGAGTGGCCCGCCAAGCACGATCTCTCCAGCCTTCGCCTGCTCGGCACGGTGGGCGAGCCCATCAATCCGGAAGCCTGGGTCTGGTATTACAAAAACATTGGCGGCGAAAGGTGTCCGGTGGTGGACACATGGTGGCAGACGGAAACCGGCATGATCATGATCTCTCCGCTGCCCGGCCTCACGACTTTGAAGCCCGGCTCAGCCACGCAAGCCTTTCCGGGCATCGCTGCCGATGTATTTGACGACGCCGGCCATCGGGTCGAGGTTGGCGGCGGCTACCTTGCGCTCACTCGTCCATGGCCGGCCATGCTGCGCGGCATCTACGGCGATCCCGAACGCTACCGCCAACAATACTGGAGCAAATGGAAGGACAGCCTCTATTTCACGAGCGATGGCGTCAAGCGCGATGAGGAGGGCTACTTTTGGCTGCTGGGTCGGGTGGACGACGTGCTCAATGTGGCCGCCCACCGCATCGGGACGATGGAAGTGGAAAGCGCTCTGGTGGATCATCCGCACGTCGCTGAGGCCGCAGTGGTCGGCATCCCGCATGAGATCAAAGGCACCGCCATCGCCGCCTTCGTCACCCTCAAGGACGGGTACAAAGGCGATGGCGACATGGCTGAGGAACTCAAGGAGCATGTGGTGAAAAAGATCGGCGCCATCGCGCGCCCGGAGAAAATCCTTTTCGCCCCCGACCTGCCCAAGACGCGCAGCGGGAAAATCATGCGCCGGCTGCTGCGCGACATCGCTCAAGGCAAGACGCTCGGCGATACCACCACGCTGGCCGATCCGGCAACCGTTCTCGCCCTCAAGACGCGGTACGAAGAGGAGGCGGAAGGGTAGAACCCCCCGTGGCCACAGGCGGATTGCGCAAGCGTGGACGGGCGAAGAGAGGAAGCAACCGCGGCCGGTGATACCGCGACCCTACTTGGTGGCGGCTCGGGCGCGCAGAAACCTTCTCCACCGCGCGCGTTCTTTAAGATCCATCGAAACAAATTCCACGCCCAGACCGGCAGGCCGGACGCTGCGCACCATGCCGGTGGCATGGACCGGCCGGAGGCCCGAGCCAAGCGTCAGGGTTACGACTGTCCCGACGGGAAAGCGCTCGCCCGACTCAAAGAAAGCGCCGCCGAGTCCAGCGTTGCGCACGGTGGCGGTGATGCGGGATTCCGCGCTCTGGAGCGTGGCCGACAACCTAACTTCCAGATTCATGCGGCGATATTTGCGAGGCCGGCCCCCGCGACGATCCACCCAACTGGATTCTTCCGTCAAGGGCAGCGACCTGATCTCAGCCGCGGCTTCCCCTTTGATGAATTGGGCGACGGCCTGTCGCGCTTTCTCCCCGCCGATTCGCTCGAGAGCTTCTGCCGCGCAAATGCGAAGTTCCGGGGGATGCTTGCTGGACATGAAACTTCGTTCGCTCAGGATGCAGATGAGCGGCTCGACCGAGCGCTCGGCTCCAATGCGCCCTAAAGCTTCAACGGCTTTCACGCGCAGGTAGGGTTCATCGGCAAATTTGGCGCCGGTGGCATATTGGACGAGGAGATCGACCGCGTCGTTCTCCCGGAGCATGCCGAGCTCATCCATCACTCGCGGCTGAACATACTTGTGCAAGTGCGGCAATATCTCAATCAGGATACGAACGCGGCCGGGAACATCGCGGTGGATGACAGCCGTCAGGGCGGCATACTGCACTTGTGGATCCCGTTTGCCAACCATGAGGGGCAAGGCTTCGAGGATCGATTCTGGATGGCCGCGCTCGAGCCATTCGAGAGCCGTCATGACCGTCCGCCTGCGATCGGAAACCAGCATCATGCGGAGGACGGGCGCGGCCGCCTTCCCGAGCCCGCCGATCAATTCGGTTATGCCCTGGCGGCGAAGCGGATTGCTTTCGCGATCGGCCAGATCCATGGCCAGGTGAATCGTTTTTTCGGGAAGCAGGGAAAAGACCTGCAGCGCTCGGCCAATGTCGGGGCTACGGGAGGTGATGACCGACTGGAGGCGGTCGCCGAATTTATTGTCCTGGGTCAACTCCTCAAAAAGGGTCGCGCAGTTGCGGCCGCGCTCGCTTGGTTCGCCCGAGTACCTTTGCAACGCGCTCAGGATCTCCTGAGAGATCTCGTATTCGCTCCGCCGCCAGGCCATCTCTTCGATCTGCGCCAGCATGGCGCTGATGGGTTTCGAAATCGCGGGAGTGGCCTCTTGCTCCAGGCGGTCCAAGAGGACCTGCTTGAGCTGTTTAAGAAGGTCGGGGGTAGCGACGCGCTGCACCAGGTCAAGAAGATCCGGCAAGCCCACGGCGATTCGCCGGCGGGCTTCCGCTTCGGGTGAAGCAAGGCAGGCGGCGTAGTTTTGGAGGATAAAACGCACTTCGCGCTCCTTGCCGTTGGCAAGCAGGTCCTCCAGATGGAGGCGAATATTTTTCGCCGGTATCGCCCAGGCCTCCGGGCTGCGCAGGATACGGGTGCGAGTCGAGGGTGCCACTCCAAGCCAGAATTTTCGATCCAATTCCTCGGGGTAGCTGTCCAGGGTGACGCCCGCCTCGCGCAGCTTGAGGTCGCGCGACAAAATCCCCTTGCGCAAGGCCATGATTTGCTGAGCCAGGCGGTTGATCAGTTGGCGCGTTGCTTCGGCTGGCTGTACACCTCGCTCCAATTGCCCGATGGCATAGCGAATGGCAAGCTTTTCGGCCAGGTCCACCAGCATTTGGGCGGTGTTGCGTTCGCCGGTATCGGAAGGAGCCTGAGCCAGAAGGTTGATCAGGACAGCAGCGGGCTTGACCTCCAAATTCCCAACTGTCTCGCGCAACGCCATGGAGGCCTGTGGAGCGCTTGCCGCTCCGGAAACTTGTCCGCCCAAACGCATCAAGAGCCGCACCATGTCCACCACTTCGTTTTCGGAAAGCATCGTGGCTAGAGAAGCATCTGCCAGCGGACCCCACGCCCCCGTCCCCAGCCCGCCCGGAAGACCCGGCACGCCACCCACGACCCCACCTCCATCATAGCCACCTCCTCCACCGCCTGTCCCCGGAGAAGCGCCGCCCCCGGGCAAGCCCTGGCCTCCACCCGATCCGGGCGGTCCGTGGCCAGTCCCTCCTGCAAGACCGGCGTCCGTTCCGGTGCTGCCGGATGATGGAGCACCTCCTGGCGATGCCCACGGGCCACCGCCGCCTCCTTCGCTGCCACTCGAACCTTCTCCTGAGCCGCCTCCGCCAGGCCCGCTGCCGGAGCCGCTACCGGGCGTCAGCCATTCTGACCCTGCGCTCCCAGTGCCCGCTCCGCCTGAACCGCCTGTCCCCGGGGTGGTCCCTGAGATCGAAGCTTCTGCCGGGCTGTTCGCACCAGTCGGGACACTCCATCCAGCCATCGAGCCACTCGCAACGCCGGCGGCAGGGCTGAGATCAAAGCCCAGCCCCTGGTACCTGGCCATCAGAGCGGCCGAGAGCAATTGAACTGTCTTGCGGGGGTCCTGAAGCATGCCACCGATGCGCTCGGCTTGTTCCGGTCGAAGGACATCGCTCAGCAGCGTCCCGACCAGTTTGGCTTCTTCACTCTGCCGCTCCTCGCCCACGGTGGTGGCAACGTAGCGGATGGCATTCACCTTGACCGACTGCACTCCGGCTTCTCGCAGCTTCGCCTCGATTTGTTGTGTGCCTTGGCCCGGGGTCACGGGGACGCTCAAAGCCTCGATGAAGGCCCGGAAATCAGCTTCGCGGGGATCAGGCTCGAAAGTTAGACTCAGGAGGCTATGCTGGGACAAGAAATGAACCAGGGCTTGAGAGGTCATTCCTTCTTCGGTTGGCTGACTGTTGACCAAGAGACGGCCGTCAGCCACGCTGACTGTCAGCGGGGCTTCGCGCACGGCCGGACGAAGATCGGCCAGGCACTTGCCAAAGGCGCCGGCGACCTGGGGATGAGTGAGAGAGTAAAGTTGGGCGGATTTCAGCAGCCTCTGAAGCGAACGAAGAAACTTTGCCGTCTCGGCCGAGATCCGGGTGGTCTCTGCCATTCCGCCCTTTCCGGGGAAGGCCGAGCGTAACTCGAGTTCAGTGTACTAGCAATTGCTCTAGGACGCAAGTGGTTGATGTCTCGAAGGGTTACGGGAAAAACGCGGCTGCGCTGCCTATCTTCAAACGGTTCTAGTACTTGGTGGGGCTAACCGTTTCGATAACGCTGGTTAAAGGAGCCGCCTCAGTCTGGAGGCTCTCACAAGCTCGAACAAACCAAACTCACCCTACCTTGGTGATAATCTCCGGACACGGGGATGCTCTGGCGTCCCGCCTTCGAGGGGTATCGGGAATTAGCCCGATAATCGTGACGGGCTCGAAGCCCATCGCTCCTGAGGGGCAAGCACGACGAGCAAAGTTTCTGGCGGAGGGGGTGGGATTCGAACCCACGAGGCCAGGGTTAACCGGCCTATCCGCTTTCGAGGCGGGCCCATTCAACCGCTCTGGCACCCCTCCGCTTCATCAGTCACTCTAGCATACTCGAGGCGCTCGAAAAACTCGTTGGAATCCACCCTACTCACGCCTCGCCCATGTCAAGGCAGCCGGGCGCCATAGTCGTTCGACCGAGCCAGACGCTCGAAGTAGTCAAACACCCGGCGGGAGACGTCGCTGATGGCGCGGCCGGAGGCGTCGCTGTCCTTGGCGTAGGTGGTCATCACCGAGATGACATAGGGCCGCCCGGTGAGCAACACAATCCCGGAGTCGCAGTGCACGCCGGGAATGCTGCCGGGCTTATTGGCAAGGGCCACGTTTTCGGGCAGGCCGCGGCGCAGCGGCGTCTCCTTGGGGTATTTCAAGATTTCGAGGGCGGCGGCAGTGTGCGTGCCATCAAGGGCCTTGCCCTGGTGCAGCATTTCAAGCAGGGTGGCCATCTCGCGCGGCGTGGAGAGGTTTTCCCGGCTGGCGCGCTGCGCGTCCGTATCGAGCATCCTGCGTTGCAGGCGCGTTTGGGTGAGCCCGAGCCGCTTGAGGTTTTCGTTGACGTTGGCCATCCCGACGCGGTCAATGAGGATATTGGTGGCAGTGTTATCGGAGAGCACGATCATGACCGCGGCGAGGTCGCGCAGCGAAAGGGCCGAAGTACCGTCGCCGAAGCGTTGCAGGACGCCGCTGCCGCCCACCATCTGCGCGCGTTTCACTTCGACGCGTTCGTCGAGCCCAAGCGCGCCGGCCTGCGCCTGACGAAACAGTTCCAGGAGGACGGGGATCTTGATCGAGCTGGCCTGCGGGAAGACGGTATCGGCGTTGACGAGGAAAGTCTCGCCGCTGGTCAGGTCTTTCACCGTGATGCCCATGACGCCGTCGAAGGCGGCCGCCATCTGATTCAGCTCGCGGCCGAGTTTGGCGCGCAGGTCGGCGACGCGCAGGTCGGCCGGCGGCGCCTGCGCTGGCGCGGTGGGCAGAAAGGCAAGGCAAAGAGCCAGGATCATCAGGTGCGGCAACATTCGCCTCATCGAGTTCTCCTCCGGCAAGCGATGCAGCCGGCGCCAGAATTTGCCATTTTAACCTTCCTTCCGCGCAAAAAGCATACATCCGCCGGACTGTCGCGGCAAACCCACCGCCCTTCATCCTATCCCGCGGAAATAATCCGGGATCGTTTGACTTTGTCTCGCCCACAGGCTATTGTCTTGGCATTCCTTTCCGAGAATAAGCGCACCTGAGGAGGTGTTCCGTGAGGTTAACGGCCAAGTTTACGAGCTTGGTTGTGTTTGTGTGCCTTGCTGCCGGCCTTGTCTTGGCGCAGGCGCCGACGCCGCCGGGCTATGTCCACGTGTACATCGCGAAGATCAAGCCGGACAAGTTAGCCACCTACGAAAAGCTGGCGAAGCAGTGGGCCGACGCCTTTCGCAAGGAAGGCGGCGAAAACTGGATAACCATTCAACAACAGATCGGCGATTACAACACCATTGCTTTTGTTTCCTTCCGCAAGAGCTGGGGTGACCTGGACAAGCTTCCGAATGACAGGGAAATCTTGACAAAGGCTTACGGCAAACAGGAAGCCGAGAACATTTTCAAAACCGCATCCGAGTGCGAGCTGAGCAGCCGGATCTATTTCCGGAGGATGCGACCGGAGCTGAGCCTGAGGGCCGACCAGAATGACCTGGCCAGAGCCAGGCTAACCCGCGCCTCTTACCTGACGATCCGCCCCGGGCGCGGGCCTGATTTTGAGTATCTGGTGAAGAAGGTCATCGAGGCCAACCAGAAGCTCGACACTAAGGCCCACTTTACGGTTTCTCAGACCCTTAGCGGGGGCGCGCCCAGCTATGTGATTGTCACTACTGCCGGAGCCTTTGGCGATTTCGACTACGATCCGGGCAATGTCATCGAAAAAGCCTTCGGTACGGAAGAGGCCAATCGCTTCCGGACGACCATCGCCGAGGTGGTGGAACGCAGCGAAAACATCGTCTGGCGGATTCGGCCGGAGCTAAGCGCTCCCCCGCAAGAATACCTTGCCGTCAACCCCGATTTCTGGGCGCCGAAAGTTGTGGCCGCAGAGGCCGCAGCCGAAAAGTCGGCTATCGCCGCCCGTCCGGCCACCAAAAAGGAAAAGCTGCCGAAACCCTAACCGTAGTTTCAACCCTCAGCCTGAACCTCTGCCGGCAGGCGGTCCACGGCGGGCCGCCTGCCGCGCTCTACCAAGTCGCAAGGACTTGGGCAGCCCCTCCCTTTGACCGAACTTGCTTGTGGGCACGCGAATCCCTAGAATAAAAGCAGGTCAGGACGAAGGGGATGAGTTTCAAACTTCTGCTGCGCCGGATGCTCCTGCTGGACCTTCTCAAAGGTCTCTGGGTGACGTTTCGCTCGCAACATCCTCGGAACATCTACACCGAGCAATATCCCAAGGACCGCCCCTTGGTGGCGGAGCGTTACCGGGGAGCGCCGCGGCTGAACGACCATCCGGAGACGGGGGAG
>DATBWB010000021.1 GCA_036514995.1 Candidatus Acidiferrales bacterium | reverse complement strand
CAATCGCTCCAGCCAAGAGTACTGTCAGCGCAATATTGAGAGGCCTAACAGTACAGCGCAAGGTTGTTCGCTTAAACTGTTCGTAAGTACCGATCATACAACGAGTTATGGAGGTCCATACGATTACTCCACCGCTCCCCGGTCGCCCTTCGGCGTGCGATGGCGGTCACCCCCGCAGGCAGCGTAAAAATGGGGCTTGGGAGCATCCGGACCCTCTGCCACCGGAGACGAGTTTGCGCTGTACTGCTAAGGTCCCAGACTCTTTTACTCCCAGAATAAGCGAGGTCGCGTCGGCTGGCGCGTAGGAAAAGGCCTTCTCGCTGCGGTATACTGTGGTGGTTGAGACAACAGGAACCGCTGGGCAAGGAGGCCTTTGAGGTGAAGAGTTCTACTCGATCCCGCCGCGTTCGTCGACGCCCCCGCACACGGAAAATCGCACGCCATCAGAACCAGCCGATGCTCTGGCCGGAGTGCCAACGAGACCGGCCCGTCTTCGCCAACCGCCAGGTCCGTGTGCGTCTGCAGCAGCGCGGCGAGATCACGCCCTACGGAGGGCTGTCCCTGGCCCACGATCTGGTCATGCGTCTGGAACTGGACAAAGACCTCAACCGATCCCTTCCTTTGCTCAAGCTCCATCTTCCCTACCACGAATCCGACCACCTGCTCACCCACGTTTACAATCTCTTCGTCGGCGGAGGGTGCATCGAGGATGTCACCAACCTCCAGCACAGCGAGGCCATCAAGCACTTGCTCGGTGCCTGCCGCATCCCCGATCCCACCACGGCGGGCGACTTCCTGCGTCGCTTCCACGAACCGCATCTGGCCGCCTTCCAAGCCGTTATCGACCGCGCTCGGGAGAAGGTCTGGAGGAAGATCCCTCGTTCTCGAAGGAAGGTGGCCACCGTCGACCTGGATTCCACCATCAAGACCGTCTATGGGGAATGCAAGCAGGGGGCCGACTTCTCCTACAATGGACAGTGGTCCTACCATCCCCAGTTGTGCACCCTGGCGGAGACCAACGAACCCCTGCGAACCATCAATCGCTCCGGCAACAGCGCCAGCGCTGACGGCGCCGCCGAAGTCTTGCACGAAGTGCTGCCCCTGGTCGGGCGGCACTTCGAGCAGACCTATGTCCGCGGCGACAGCAAGTTCTACCAACACGCCATCATCGCCGAATGTGAACGCTACGGCGCCCACTTCGCCCTGGTCATGGACGGCTACGCCAATCTTCATGAAATGGTCGATGCCCTGCCTCCCTCGGCCTGGAAACCCTTCTCCGCACATTCCGCTCAGCGCCTCGCCCGGCGCGCCGCGGATAAGAAATTGCGACGCAAGCGAAAACGCCTCCGCGCCAAGACGGCCCGAGAACGCGGCTACACCCAACTGGCCACCACCGGACAGTGGGTGGCCCAGTTCGACTACACCATTCCCCGCAATGGGAGTGAGGTGGCCGGTCGAACCTATCGCGTGGCCGTCAAGCGCCAGCAGGTCGACACCCACGAGGGGCAGGACGATCTCTTCACCGAATACCACGACCGCTTCGTCATCACCGACATCCCGCAGGCCGATATGAACGCCGCCGAGGTGTTCTGCTTCGCCTACGGACGCTGCGATCAGGAGAACATCATCGAGCAGTTCAAAAACGGCATCGCCGCGATGCGCATGCCCACCGGCGAACTCTTGGCCAACAGCGCCTTCCTGATGGCCGGACAACTGGCTTGGTGCCTGCGCTCCTGGCTGTCGCTCCTGGCTCTGCCCAAGCAGACCATCCGCTGGGAGTGGAAGTGGTTCCGCCAGGCGTTCGTCTACGTCGCGGCGCGAATCACCCGCCATGCGCGACGCGCCGTGGTGTATCTGACCGACGGTCATCGCTTCGTGGAACATCTGCTCGTCGCCGCCCAACGGTTGCACTCGTTTGTCTTCCAGTAAGAATCCATCCTCCCCTTGCCCATGAACCTGCACCCGTAGTGCACAAGTCGCCCGTGCCGCGCCCGTCCTACGCTCAAAAACGGTTTCCCAAGGCCTCGGAGGGGCCGACTATCTCTCAAATGCCACTCTATGGCACCCGACGCTTTTCGGCTATCCTCGCCAGACCTCCGCTGACGACCTGGCCTGGTCAAAACCTAGCGGGCTTCGCTTATCTTGGGCTTAGAAGGCTCAATCGAAGTTTGTTTCACGGCGGCGTCCTCCGGCACGATACGCTATACGATCGAAGATAAGCGTTTCAAGAGCCTCGTCACGGTTCGTCACCTG
>DATBWB010000020.1 GCA_036514995.1 Candidatus Acidiferrales bacterium | reverse complement strand
GCGGTGCGTGCCAGCAAGGCGTCGTCGTTTGTCCTGACTTCCTTGAGCCACTTCTCGAGATCGAAATATTGATCCTGGAGGGCATGGGTCAGCTCGTGCGCCATGATCGTCCGCTGGAGTTCCACCGGAATCCAATCGGCGATGTAGAACTCCTTTTTCTTGGGGTCATAGAGGGCGGCGACCTGCTCGGTGAGGAGGTCAACGGTAAACTTTTCGAGCGGGAAGCCTTTGGGGATCAGGCCGAATTTTTCCATGGCAACCTGGTCGGCGCGTATTTTTTCCGGCGGCAAGTCCTCATGGAGATGAGCGATGATGTAGGCGCGAATTTCTTCGCGCGATTTGAGGGAGCGGGCGATGGGGTGCTTGGGCGCGAGGCCGGTGATCCGAGCCACCTGCGCCAGCGTTTCATCGGCGGCGCGGAAGAAGCGTTGCTCTTCCGTCTCTCCCTGGGGCGCAAAGGAAGAGGTCGCGGCAACGATCACCAGCAAAATCAGGGCGAGGGCCGGGCGGTACCATGTCGCCGGGCAGTGGTTCATGGAGTCTTCCCTTCGTGCCGGCGCATATAGGTCAAGACCACGTCGTCGATGCGGTCATCGTTGCGAAAGCGCATTTCCAGATTTTCCCAGCCCTGGTAGTCTTCGAGCGCCTTGCGCGTTGCCTGGTCATAGGCGCCGTTGACGTCGCCCTTGTAAAAGCCGCGGCGCTTGAGGATGGTTTGAATTTCGCGGACGAGCGAGGGGGTCAGCCGGTGGAGCTTGGCCGGATCAGTTTCACCGAAGTAGAGAGTGTGGACTTGAAGCAACCGGCCCAGCTCTTTGACCGGCTCGGCGTGGTCATCCACGCGCAGATCGATCCACCGGTCGCCGTAGCCGCCGTAGCCCTTGCCCCGGCGGACGACGAGAAGGGCGGCCGATTCTTTTCCGCGACGGTCGCCGCCGGCAGCTTCACCCGCTTCGAGGGCGGCCAGCAAACGCTCGGCTAACCGGCCCGGCGAGGCGCGGTAGGCTTTGGCCATGGCGTCAATCACCTCGCGGCCAGTCAGAATATTTCCTTGCACCGAAAAGTGGTATGAGTGATCGGGCATGTGCCCGGCGAAAGCGAAACAATTTTTTCCCGTCCAGGCAGCCACGCGGCCTTTTGCGTCCACCATAGCCACCTGCCGGTCGTCCCGGCCCGTGTCGGCAGCGATCAGTTTCCTGAGGGCATCCGCGGGGCTCAAGCCCTGTTCCAGCAACTTGAGACCCTGCTCGCCGAAAGCAAGATTGGCGGCTGCCTGGGTGGCCACGGCCCCCACACCCGCCCTGGCCCAGGGCACCATGGTGCCGACGGCGGGAAATTTCGACGCGACGCCAACGCCCAAGTCGCCGCTGGCCGGATCGTAAGCGACTATGGAGAATGTGGAAGGCTGGGGAAGTGATGGCTTCCCGCCGGCCGACGCTGGGGACGCGGCCAGAATCAACTCTACACAAACTATCAACCCGACCACGAGTGACGCTTTCTTCATGCGTGCAGGAACCCCCCCTTCTGAGAGATTCTTCGCTCCGCGCATAATGACAGAAAGACATCAGCGGGCGAGCCGGGCGGAAGGCCCGATAATCCCTGACGCGGCTCAAAGCAGCAAGGGTGGAGGAGCATTTGGGAATCGCCGGCTAGCCCGACTGCCGGCTAAGGCGAAGAAACCTCCTGCCAGCGATTGTCGGTCCAGGCATAGACTTCATGCGCCGGGCGACGGCAGACGGAAGCCTTTTGCTCGTCCGTTTCCGCGCAATAGTCCAGGATGAAACGGTTTCCCTGCCACCGATATTCACTGAGCGGCAACGCCTCCCTTTCCCACAGCAACGAGAACCCTCCCTCGCTCAAACGCCAAACGGCAAACGTGCCTGTTCGCCATCGGTCTGTCCGTCCGGAAACCGTCAGGAAGACGGCCTGCCAGGCCTCCGGGATGGGAACAAAGCGGATGAAGGAATCATCGAGCCGGGAATCAGCGAAGCGGGTGAGCGAGGAGACCAGCCGGAAATTCCCCGCGTGCCGGGCGTAAAAACGCAACGCCCCCGGACCGATCGGGCTGAAATTGGCCGTCAAAACGAACAGCCCGGGAGTCGCTTGAAACGGCTGAAGCGAATACTCCTCGGCCAGCGGGGAACCAGCAGCAAGGTATTCCCGCAAAGTTTGGTTGAGGCCGGCGAGATCACTGGTTTGACCGCTGTTCAGGCCAGCGAGCACGACGCCATCCAGGATACTCAAAGCGGCCTCGAGCTTGACGGAAGATTCCTCCACCTCAGCCTCGCGGTCGGCCACGACCGCCGCCGAACGTTGGCGAAATTCCTCCCGCCACGGCGGGGAGGTTACCTGATCCTGAGCCACAAGCCAGCGAGGCGCAGCGAGACAAGCGGCGCATAAGAGAGCGACGGCGACTGTCCGGCGAAAACGTTCGCAGAAAGGTCTCAGCATGTTACCCAAGCGACCAGCGATCAGCGACCAGTGCCCAGTCGAGCTGTGGCACGGAAGTCGTTCGCGGGTTGTCATGCGTCAAACTCATCATTGCCGCGGTACCGCTCTACGGGTCAACCGTTCAGACGCCTTCGGGCAGTGAATCCTTGGCCGTTCCGCGGCGCAGACGGCTTGAGGCGAAGAGTTTGGCGGCATCTTTGTAATTGCTCGCGTCGCGCACTTCGGGCGCGGCCACGTCATTCCGATGGATGAGGGCGTTGCAATAGCCGCAGACGATTTGGGTCACGATCGCCGGCGCAGCGCTTTCTTCCGTGCCCCACTCGATCTCTCCTTCGGTCACGGCGAAGGGGACGGAATGAGTCTCGAGCCGAATTTCACGAAAGAATTGCCAGTTGCCGCACTCGGGACAATCAATCAGCTCGGGTTCGCTCACGTTGCTCCTTCAGGATGAATCCTTCGCCCCGGTCATCCCTCACTTCACTCTTCGCACCACAGTTTGGCGAAGCTGATAGATCCGTTCGCGGGCCGGGTTGCGCCGGTCGGAAAAGGTTAGCGCGAAAGCCGGCAGGGGATCAGACTCGAGCACGCGCGCCGGCCATTGGCCGCAGATGTTGCCTTGCCGGAAAGCCGTCTCATACCGATGCGCCCGGGTGTTCCAGGTGAAAACGCGCATCTCGGCAAAATCACAGGACTCGTCCTCGCCGCGGCCTGCCGCCAGCACAAGATATTGGTTCCTGGCACCTTGCACCGGGTCTTTTACCTGGTTCAGCACAAACCAGGCGACGCAGCGTTTCTCTTTCGCGTAGTCGAGCAGCTCCTCAGGCGGGTCGAACGCCACCAGACGACCATAGATCCACCCAATCTGGGGGATGTCGCCTGGCGCGCCCGGTGACCGAATCAAGTACCATTCTTCTTTGCTGGCGAGTGGCTCGCCGGAAGTGGGTGGCTCGCCACCCACTGCCCCCTCGAGCGGCTGCCCCGGCCCCGTACCGACATGGTACGGGGCTGGCGCGAGGGCGCGACCCAGGATTTCCACTTTCTCGTTGACGTCAACCTGAAAGAGCCGGTCGCTATCCCGCCCAGGATGGGTGCGGAGATTCGAAAGCGCGCGCACATGGCCTTGGGCCTGGGGAGGGTCAGCGGCGTGCTTCTCGCCGAGTTGCACAAATTTCTCGTAGATATGCCGACTGGCCAAATACTCGTTTTGCACCCAGCCCTCTTTCCCGTCTTCCGTGCGCACGCGCGACCATTCCTCGCGCTGCTCGAAGATCCAAACGCGGGCGCCATTGCGCAGTTTCGTCACCGGTTCTTTCACCTGGGCGACGCGGCTCCAAACCGTAAGCGCCCGCACGGTGACAAATCCCTCGCCTATCGGTTTCTGCCGCGCCTTCCAGGCGCGATAGCCCGTTACGCCCACCAGGAGCACCAGGAGAATCAGCACGATTCGTCGCATGGACTACTTATCTCCGAACGAAATTCCCAAAGAGCGGGCCATGCTCACCTTTTCCCCGCCGGGATCTACCAGCTTCGTCTTTCCGGTGGCCTCCCGGAGGTCAACGGAGATAATTTGGGTTCCCCGGAGGGCTACCATCTTGCCAAAATCTCCTCGCGCGACCAGGTTCACGGCGGCCACCCCGTATCGCGAAGCCAGCACACGGTCGAAAGGGGAAGGCGAGCCGCCGCGCTGGATGTGTCCCAGGGCGGTCACCCGCACCTCTTTCTTGGTCTTCATGGCAATCAGGTCGCCGACGGCGTTGGCAGCGGTGCCCGGCCGGCGAGCCCCGTCGCTCGCCGAGGGCATAATTCCTTCCGCCACCACGATAACGCTGAACCCTTTGCCGCCTTTCTCAAGTTCCTCGATGCGCTCGCAAACCTTTTCCACGCTGAAGGGTATTTCCGGGATGAGGATGATATCGGCGCCGCCGGCAATCCCCGCGTCCAGCGCGATCCAACCGGCGTCGCGGCCCATCACTTCCACCAGCATCACCCGGTGATGGCTCTCGGCGGTGGTGTGGATCTTGTCGATGGCGTCGGTGGCGGTATGGAGGGCAGTGTCAAAGCCGAAGGTGACGTCAGTGGCCGAGAGGTCATTGTCAATGGTCTTGGGGACTCCCACCACCGGCACGCCGCGGGCAAAGAGGTCGCGGGCGATCTTCATCGTGCCGTCGCCGCCGATCACAATCAGGGCGTCGATGCCCAGCGCGTTCATGTTGTGGATGAGTTGCTGCGAGAAATCCCGCCGCACCTTCACCCCATTCTCTTCCCTCTCGTAGGCGAAGGGGTTGCCGCGGTTGGTGGTGCCGAGGATCGTTCCGCCTCGCGGTAGGATCCCGCGCACTTCCGCCGCCGTCATCACATGCGATTTTTCCGTCCAGATGAGCCCGTCAAAACCATCTTCGATGCCGATCACCCGCCAGCCATAGCGATGCTGCGCCGCGTGATAGACCGAGCGGATGACCGCATTAAGCCCGGGGCAGTCGCCTCCGCCGGTGCATACCCCAATCGCCCGGATGGTGGCATCACTCTTTTGATGGGAGGACGGGAGAGGTTGAGCTGGTGGGTTCATGGAAGCAGCCCGGGACACGCCGGCGCTAAAGGTTCGCCTAATTCCAGCGCCTTCCCAATCCCATTTCTCCTAACAGAGCGTAAACCGACGTTGCCCCATGCCCGACGGCGGGCGAGCCGGCCATCCCCGTCATTCCGTACCAGGCAAATCAAGTTGTAACGGCTCGAGCGATACTATTCTCTCGCCACTATTCTGTCATCAGGGGGCTGCGGGAGGCAAGCCCGCCCAAAACAGTTTGACGATAGACCGGAAAGAGTCCTTGGCGGGCAAGCCCGCCCAAAACAGTTTGACGATAGACCGGAAAGAGTCCTTGGCGGGCAAGCCGCGGAGCAGCTTCGGTAGTCTTGATTTCCACATGGTTCTCGGCGATATTGGAGCGCGGATTATTTTGGCTTCGTTCTCCCACATTCGCCTTCAGCGGACTTCGCAAAGCCCGGAGGTGTTTGACGTCGGCGATGGATCACGGTGGGCGGCGCAGAGATGCGTCTCGCGCATGTCTGCGAAGAGCCCGATTCATATATAAGCGGAGGATTTTGTGAAAATACTCATTTTCGGGGCGGGACGAATGGGGATAGCGGCCGCCTGGCACATGCTTCGCTCTCCGGGAATCGCCGGGGTCACTCTGGCGGACGCGGATCGCTCGCGGGTGCAAATGGCCTCCCGCTGGCTTAAGGATCGCCGGGTTGCCGCCAGGGTCTTTGACTGCGCCAGAAGCTCGGCGGCGCGCCTGATGAAGGGCCACGGCGCGGCCTTGAGCGCCGTCCCTTATCGCTTCAACCTTGCTCTCAGCCGCGCTGCCATCCAGGCGCGAGTCCCGTTTTGCGACCTGGGTGGGAATCACGACGTCGTCCGCGCCCAATTCAAGCTCGATGGCGCAGCCAGGAAGAAGGGCGTGGGGATTGTGCCGGACTGCGGCGTGGTTCCCGGGTTGGGCTCCATCCTTGTCGCGCACGGCGCAAAAAAGCTGGACAGGGTGGAACACATCCAAATTCGATGCGGGGGCATCCCCCAGAATCCGCGGCCGCCGTTGATGTACGAGCTTTTTTTCTCGGCGGGCGGTCTGGTAAACGAATACGTCGAGCCTTCCGAGATCATTCGCGAAGGGAAATTGTGCCAGGTGGAATCGCTGACCGGCATCGAGGAGATTGTGTTCCCGCCGCCCATCGGAAGGCTCGAAGCCTTTTACACCTCCGGCGGAACGTCCACGCTGTGCGAAACTTTTCTGGGCAGGGTTCAAACGCTGGACGACAAAACCATCCGCCATCCCGGCCACGCGGAAAAAATGCGCGCCCTCGCGCAACTCGGCCTCATGTCTTCGAAGCCTCTGCGTGTCGAAGGGGTCTCCATCCGGCCCAGGGCGCTGCTCGAACGACTCCTCGAAGCAAACCTGGTTGGTGACGGCCGCGACATCCTCTTGCTGCGCGTGGTTGTTGCCGGGAAGAAGAACGGTCAACCCCGCACCATCACCTATGAAATCATCGATGGGTACGACGAGAAAAACCGGCTGACCGGCATGCAACGCACCACCGCCTTCTCCGGCTCCATCGTCGCCCAGATGCTGGCCGGCGGCGAAATCGGCCCGGGTATCCACCGACAGGAAATCTCGGTGCCGACGGACCGCTTTCTTAGAGAACTCGGCCGCTCCGGGATCTCCTGCCAGGAGACGACGAGCTCATAGGCCTGGACAGGCATCCCCCCGCGGCAAACCCACGGTGGCGGATGCCCCGTGTTACAATACGCGCCTCTTTCCCGGGAAAACTTCCAATTCACCACGGAGGAGAAAATGAGTCGTCTGGAAGCCTTGAAGCCCCTGGGCCTGCTGGTCCTGCGTCTGGCGCTCGGCGCCATTCTGATCGCCCATGGCTACCCAAAACTGTTCACGCAAACGGCCGGAATGATCGGCTTTTTTGAGAAGATCGGTTTTCCCGCCTGGACGGTCTATCTGGCCGGCGCGGTGGAGTTCTTTGGCGGTATTCTCTTGATCGGAGGATTCCTGACGCGGCTGGCGGGTTTGCTCGTTGCCGGGCAGATGGCGGTTGCCGTCTTGAAGGTTCACCTGAAGAACGGCTTGACCGGCCAGGGCGGGTATGAATACCCGCTGCTTCTGAGTTGCGCCGCGCTCGCCTTGGTTACAGTGGGCGCCGGGCTCATCTCGCTCGACCGGCTCATCTTTGGCAAGAACGCCTAGAGAGTATTTCGGAACCCCCAGTCGCCGGTGGTGTCTCGGTCGCGAAGCATCGGGACGAAGAATCTTGCGTGAAGATGCTTCGCCCCGAAGGAGTCGGGGCTCATCATGACAAAGCCGCTGGAGGTCTTTTCGGGGTTATGAAACAGATGCTGGAAGAAGCCGGTTGAATCAGCGTTAGCTTGCCTGGGCAACCGGGGCCGGCGCGGGCTCGAGCGGCATGACGATCCAGGCGATGATGTAGGCCAGCAATCCACCGCCGCCAACCAGCGCCAGCAGAACCCAGATAATGCGGACGATGGTCGGGTCCAGCTCGACGTATTCGGCAAATCCGCCGCAAACGCCGGCGATCATTTTATCCCGGCGCGAGCGCACCAGGCGGCGCTTGGGGCGGGGTGGCGGCAATGGCCCGGTGCCGCCGGCCGCAGGCGCCCCCTGCCTGGCACCGCAAAAGTAACAGAAGTTCGAGTGTTCCTGGATGTCTTTTCCGCAGTTCGTGCAGTACACAGCCGCCTCCTCGCTCCATCTCTACAATGAAAAACGCAGCCCGAGATGGTTTTGTTCCGTAAAATCGGGGGCCCGGGAGGAACGAACCGCCTTTACCCGCCGCCGGCGGGTTTGCCTGAGCTATCAGGTGCTCCCCTGACGGCCTGGTGGGAACGATTTAGAATTTAGCCAGTTCCCGGGCGGTGCGAACGATGTCCTCAGCCTGCGGCAGGATGACCTCTTCGAGAGCCGGCTGATAAGCGCAGAAGACATCCTCGGCCGCGACCCGCTTGAGCGGAGCGTCCAGCTCCTCAAAGAGTTCCTCGGCAATGCGGGCGGCAATCTCAGCGCCGTAGCCGCCCGTCATCATGTCCTCATAAGCGATGATGACGCGGTTGGTCTTGCGCACCGTGGCGGCGACCGCTTCCCAGTCGTAGGGCGAAAGGGATCGGAGGTCAACGATCTCAAGCTCGATTCCTTCGCGTGCGAGCACGCCCGCCGCCTGCATCGCTCGCTGCACCACCGCGCCGTAGGTGATCACGCTTACTTGATCGCCCGCCCGCACCACCGAGGCTTTGCCAAACGGGATCATGAAGTCCGGCCCGGGATAGGCCGCGCGATTGTACGTCTGCCGGTAGAGATGCTTGTGCTCGAGAAACATCACCGGGTCGTCGCACCGGATGGCCGTGCGCAGCAACCCGTTGGCGTCCAGCGCCGTTGAAGGCATGACGACCCGCATGCCCGGCGTGTGCGTGAAGAGCACCTCGCTCGACTGGCTGTGGTAGATGGCGCCGCCATGCAGGTAGCCGCCGATGGGCACGCGAATCACCGCCGGGCATTTGAAGTTTCCATTCGACCGCCAGCGGAGGAGCGGCAATTCGTTTCGAAGCTGCTGCATGGCCGGGAAGATGTAGTCAAAGAACTGGATTTCCACGACCGGCTTCAGCCCGCGTGTCGCCATGCCGATCGCCCGGCCGATGATGTTGGCTTCAGCAAGCGGGGAATTGAAGACGCGGTCCGAGCCAAACTTGCGCTGCAACCCGGCGGTTACTTTGAAGACGCCGCCCTTGCCCTTGACCTTGCCCAGGTGCTCCTCGCGGCTTACATCGGCCACATCTTCTCCGAAAACAACCATGCGCTCATCCCGCGCCATCTCATCGTGGAGACAGGCGTTGATCAGTTCCACCATGGTGCGCGGCTCGCCGCCGGGCTTCGGCGGGGTGGCAAACGCTTCGGAGGCGGGATCCACCGCCTCGGAATAAACGTGGCGATAGATGGAATCCGCCGCCGGGAGAGGCGCGGCGAGCGCTTGATCCGCCGCCTCGATGACCTTGCGGGCGGCTTCGGATTCGGTTTCTTCCACCTCCCTTTCCTCGGCCAGGCCTTCCTGCACCAGGAACAGCCTCAGTTTTCGGACCGGGTCGCGCCGGGCTTCTTCTTCGCGCTCGGCATCGGGCTTGTAGAGCTTTTCATCGTCGGAAAGCGAGTGGGAATAGGGCCGGATGACGTGGGCGTGGACCAGCGCCGGCCCTTTGCGCTCGCGGACGTATTTCGCCGCCTTTACCATGGCGGCGTAGCTCTCGAACACGTCGGTCCCGTCACATTCGGCGATCAACAGGCCGGGATAGGTGGAAACAAGCTTGGAAATGTTTGCGCCGGCGGTTTGCACCTCGACGGGAACGGAGATGGCGTAGCCGTTGTCCTCAATCAGAAAGAGGATGGGAAGGGAGCGGGAGCTGGCGGTGTTCAAGGCCTCGAAGAACTCGCCCTCGCTGGTGGCTCCGTCGCCGCCCGAGACAAATACAATCTCATCGCGCTCCGGGCGCCCTCCCTCGGCCACGGCGGCGTTCGGGTGCTTTTCCAGGTATGTGCCGGCTTCGGCGCAGCCCACCGCCTGGAGAAATTGCGTTCCGGTGCAAGACCCTTTGCTCACGATGTTCAGCTTGCGATGCCCCCAGTGGCTGGGCATCTGCCGGCCGCCGGAATTCGGGTCGTCCGCCGTTCCTACCGCTTCGGCAAACATCTCGTAGGGGGTCATCCCGAGCATCAGGCAAAGCGCCCGATCGCGGTAGTAAAGGTAAAACCAGTCGTGGGCCGGCTTCAGCACCAGCCCGGCCGTCGCCAGAATGGCTTCATGCCCGGCCCCGCTGATCTGGAAGTGAATCTTGTTCTGCCGCTTGAGTTGAATTTCGCGGTCGTCAATCTTGCGGCTGGTGTACATGACGCGATAGAGCTTCAGGAGCGTTTCCCGATCCAGCCCTTGAAAATGTTTTTCACGCGCCCCGCCGACGGCCGGGCTCGTCCGCGCCTTGACGCGCGTCCCGGTTGCCATATTTCTCCTCGGGCGAATCCTTGAAGCCTGCCGCAACAGTCTAATATTGCTGATCCCTTTCGGCCAAGTCAATTTTGAGCCTTTGCCGTAACCGGCCTCCCGGTGGTAAATT
>DATBWB010000019.1 GCA_036514995.1 Candidatus Acidiferrales bacterium | reverse complement strand
TTGGTCATGTCATAGAGGCGGTCAAGAATAAGCCACCGGCCGTCGGTGGAAAGATGCACCGTGAATGACTGGACCCGACCAGCCGAACCAATTTCCAGCTTGCCGCGCAGGAACCCGGGCGGGCCGCCGGACTTCAAATTTTTGATCTCCACCCGCATGACAGCCGGAACGTCAAACAGAACGCGAATGAATTGCTCCGCTGCCTCGCTGGCCCGGCTGAACTCGGAAGGATGCTGAGTTTCAGTGGCCTGACCGCTCCGGGCAAACCCCGGCAAGGTGGCGCCAGTCACGAGCACAAGCAGGATGACTGTCGGCCATCTTGGAACCATGCATTCCCCCCTTCCGAAAACTCCGGATAGGCATTCTCGCCGAAAACATTGCGTTTGGGAAGAGGCTGGAGGCGACCTTGGTGCCGAGCGGCAGGTTGATTGGCGCCGGCTCCGCCACTATCGGTTGCTCATGCCTGCCGCGCGTGATATAAAAAGTTTGGGTGCGCCGCGAGTATTGCCCGCTGAGGAAAAGAAAATGGATTTTGAACTTTCCGACGAACAGAAGCAGCTTCAAAAAAGCGTTCGCCGGTTCGCGGAAGCTGAAATCCGGCCGCACGTGATGGAGTGGGACGAAGCTTCCCACTTTCCCATGGGGCTGATCCCCAAGTTGGCCGAGATGGGGCTGATGGGCGTTATCTTCCCGGAAGAGTATGGCGGCGCCGGGATGGGCCATGTCGAATACGCGATCGTCATCGAAGAGCTGGCGCGGGTTGATCCCTCGATCGCATTGAGCGTTGCGGCGCACAACTCGCTCTGCACCCATCACATCTTCCAATTCGGCACCGAGGAACAAAAACGGAAGTATGTGGTTCCGCTGGCGCAAGGCAAAAAGCTGGGCTGCTGGAGCCTCACCGAGCCGGAAGCGGGCTCCGATGCCGGTGGCACGCGCACCACGGCGGTCAAGCACGAAGGTGCCTGGGTGCTGAACGGGTCGAAAACGTTCACGACCAATGGTCACCACGCCGACATTTGCGTGGCGATGGCAATGACGGACAAAGCGAAGGGCCATCACGGCATTTCTGCGTTTGTCATCGAGACGAATGCGGCGGGCTTCAAGCTGGGAAAAAAAGAAAACAAACTGGGGATGCGCGCCTCGGCAACCTCCGAGGTGATTTTCACCGATTGCCGGATACCCGGGGAAAATTTGCTGGGCGCGGAAGGCGCAGGTTTTTTGAACAGCCTGGCCATCCTCGACGGCGGCCGCATCTCGATTGCCGCGCTGGCGGTGGGATTGGCCCAGGGAGCATTTGAAGCTTCCGTCAAATACGCCAAGCAGCGCAAGCAGTTTGGCAAGCCGATCGCCGAGTATCAGGCTATTCAGTGGAAGCTTGCCGACATGGAATCGGAGATTCAAGCCGGGCGAGCGCTGACGTTCCAGGCGGCCTGCCTTGCCGACCGGGGCGCCAAACATACGCTCGAATCTTGCACGGCCAAGCTCTTTGCCGGCGAAATGGCCTGCCGGGTGACGAGCGAAGCGGTTCAGGTGCATGGCGGCTATGGTTTCGTGAAGGATTACCCTGCCGAAAAGTTCTACCGCGACGTCAAGTTGACGACCATCGGCGAGGGAACGAGCGAGATTCAGCGGCTGATCATCGCCCGGCAATTGCTCGGCAAAGTCTGAGGCCGGACGGAGCCTATGGACTCATCCGAGGCGCCTACCTTACAAATCCAGGATTGGGTGGAGCAAATCCGTTCCGGCGAAATGCGCGCCATTTCTCGCGCCATCAGCGCCGTCGAAAACGGCGAACCGGAAGCGCTAGAGATTCTCCGGCAGTTGTTTCCTCACACCGGAAAGGGCTATCTGATCGGGGTTACCGGTTCGCCGGGGACAGGGAAGAGTTCGCTGGTGGACCGCCTGGCGGCGGCGTACCGCAAACAAGGCAGGCGCGTTGGCATCATTGCGGTGGACGCGAGCAGCCCCTTCACGGGCGGCGCCATCCTGGGCGATCGCATCCGCATGCAGCGACACTCGACCGACGCCGGTATCTATATCCGCTCCATGGCGACGCGCGGCTACCTGGGCGGCCTGGCGCGGACATCGGCGGATGTCGCTTTGATCCTGGAAGCGGCCGGCAAGGACGTAATCCTGATTGAGACGGTCGGGGTAGGTCAGGATGAAGTAGAGATCGTCCGGCTGGCCGACTGCACGCTCGTCTTGATGGTGCCGGGAATGGGCGACGATGTTCAGACACTCAAGGCTGGGTTGATGGAGATCAGCGACATCTTTGTCATCAACAAAGCCGACTTGCCAAACGCCGCCCGGCTGGAGCAACAGATCAGGGCAATGCTGTCGTTTGCCGGAACGCGCGAGGGTTGGACACCGCCGGTGGTGCCGACGGTGGCGACGGAAAACAAGGGGGTGGAGGAGCTGGCCGCTTCGATCGAGGGCTATCGGGCTCACTTTGCATCGCCAGCCCGGCGCGATACGCGGCAAAGAGAGCGTTGGCGGCAGCGGCTGATGGAGATGGCCCGAGAGCGCCTGGTGGAGCGGGTGCTGGAAGAGCAGATTGGCGAAAAGCGGCTGCTGGCTTACGCCGACGCGGTGGCCCGCCGGGAGCGCGACCCTTACAGCATCATTGAGGAAATCCTGCGCCAGGTTGGCCTGAGCCAACAACGCTAAGGATTCACCCTGAAGGACACTGGAGGACCATGAAGCTCGACCATGTCGGGATTGCCGTGCGGTCGCTCAACGCGGCTTTGAAGTTTTATCAAGAGACCCTGGGGATTCCCCTCGAGGGTTTTGAGAATATTCCGCAGGAGAAGGTGCGCGTGGCCATGTTGCCGCTCGGCGACACCCGTGTTGAGTTGCTGGAGGGCACTTCCGGAGATTCGGTGATTGCCCGGTTCTTGGAAGAGCACGGCGAAGGCCTCCACCACATTGCTGTCGAGATAGAGCATCTCGAAAAGCGCGCCGGGGAACTCCTGGCGGCCGGCGTGCGCCTGGTGACGCCCCGGGTGCAGGAGGGAGCAGGCGGCCATCGCTATGTCTTTGTTCATCCCTCGAGCACCGGCGGCGTTCTGGTGGAGCTGGTTGAAGCAAAACCAAAATGAAATTTGGCAACCTCGAGTTGTTTGTCATCTCCGACGGCACCTGGTGTTTGGATGGCGGCCAGTTTTTCGGCATTGTGCCGCGTGTCCTCTGGGAGAAGAAATTTCCACCCGATGCTTTGAATCGGGTTCGTCTGGCTGTGAATTGCCTGCTGATTCATACGGGCGATACCTGGATTCTGGTGGAAACGGGCGCCGGGGATCGCTGGACGGACAGGCAGCGTGAGATTTACGGCTTCGCCCGGAGCGGCCGGCTGCCGGAAAAGCTTGCCCGGATGGGTCTTCAGCCAGAGGATATCCACATCGTCGTCAACACCCACCTTCATTTTGACCACTCCGGCTGGAACGTAAGAACGGACAGCGCCGGGAAATTGGCGCCGATGTTTCCCCACGCGCGCTACTTTACGCACCGCGATGAGCTCTCCCACGCGCGCCTGCCGACGGAGAGGGATCGCGGGAGCTACCTGAGCGATACCTTTGAGGCGGTCATGGCAGCCGGTCAGTTCCAACTCCTCGAGGGCGACCGGGAAATCGCGCCGGGGATTGAGCTTATTCGCACCCCCGGCCACACCGCCGACTTGATGGCCCTGAGGATCACCTCCGGCGGGAAGACCGCCTTCTTCTTCTCCGACAATGTTCCTTCCACCGCCCACTTGTCCTATCCATGGATCATGAGCTTTGACCTCTATCCCTTGAAGACACTCCAACAGAAACAAAAATGGATACCGGAGGCGGTGAAGGGCGATTGGCTCTGTTTTTTTGTGCATGACCCGAATACCCCGGCGGCCTACTTGCGCGAGAGGGAAGGTCGCGTAGAAGCGGTGGCGGTCCCGGAAGCTTGGGCGATGAAATAGACAAGGTGCCATGCGGGAGGCAGCGGTGGCTCAAAAAATCCATGTGGGGATCATCGGCGGGAGCGGACTCTATGCCATGGAGGGGCTGACCCACGTTCGGGAGAAGCGAGTGAGCACGCCCTTTGGAAAACCTTCCGACGCATTCTTGATCGGAACGCTGGAAGGGAAGCGGGTGGCCTTTTTGGCTCGTCATGGCCGGGGGCATCGCATTCTGCCTTCGGAATTGAATTTCCGTGCGAATATCTATGCCTTCAAGTTGCTTGGGGTAGAGCGCCTCCTGTCGGTCAGCGCGGTGGGATCGCTCAAAGAAGAACTTGCGCCGACCGATTTCTGCGTGCCGGACCAGTTTTTTGACCGCACGCGGGGCCGTATTTCCACTTTTTTCGGGAAGGGCGTCGTCGCGCATACCAGTTTTTCCGATCCCATCTGTCCGGAACTCGCGGCATGGCTGGCCAGGGCGTGCTCGAGGGCGGGGGTCAAGGTGCACCGCGGCGGCACTTATGTCTGCATGGAAGGTCCCATGTTTTCCACCAAGGCGGAAGCCGAGGTGAACCGAAAGTTTGGTTTTGACGTGATTGGCATGACCAATCTCCAGGAAGCGAAGCTGGCGCGCGAAGCTGAAATTTGCTACGCCACCTGCGCCATGGTCACCGATTACGATTGTTGGCATCCGGGGCACGATGCGGTGACGGGCGAGCAGGTCATGGAATACCTTTCCCGGAACATCGAGAATGTGAAGAAAGTCATCCGCGAGGCCGTGGGCAGCATCAGCAGGGAGCGGCATTGCAAGTGCGGCTCGGCGCTCGCCCATGCCATCATTACCGACCGGAAGCTCATCCCGGCAGCGACGAAAAGGAATCTCAAGCCGATCCTCGGGAAATATCTGAAGTAGCCGGAGGGCTATCCTCCAGGGAGGCGAATATGCGGATTGATCTTACGCTCTCGATCGCCGGGCGGATCTTGCTGGCGGCTTTCCTGGGAGGCATCATCGGTCTGGAACGCGAGATTCGCCGCAAGCCGGCCGGGCTGCGCACGAACATGTTCATCTGCGTGGGCTCAGCGCTTTTCACGATCCTGTCCGCCGAACTGGCAAAGATATTTGGCGGCGAACCGGTTCGCATCGCCGCCCAACTCATCCCGGGCATTGGTTTCATCGGCGCGGGATCGATCCTTCATGCTCGGGGTTCGGTGGTGGGCCTGACCACGGCGGCGACGATCTTTGTGATTGCCAGCATCGGGATGGCGGTGGGCGGCGGCATGTACCTGACCGGAATCTTCACCACCTTCTTTCTCTTGTTTGCCCTCTGGGCTTTGGGGCGGTTTGAGCGGCGTTTCGACCTGAAGACCCAGACCATGAGCTACAACGTGACCTGTCAGAACATCGAGGAAGGGATGAGCGGAATCAACGCCACGCTCGAAAGCCGCAAGCTCGCCTTGCAAAACCTGCGGGTGCAGCGAGTGGGGAAGGAATACGTTGTCGAGTTTGAAGCTGATGTCACGGACTCGCAGCATCGGGAACTGATGAAGCAGATTGAGAGAATGGAAGCCACGTCCGAGCCGGGCTCACCCCGAGGTTCAGCGAAGGATTAAGCCTTGCCACGCTCGATCCCGTTTAGTAAAGCACAGGCTCATGGCAACGATTTCTTGCTGGTGGAGGCCCGGCTCATTCCAGCGCGCCACGCCGGCGCCCTGGCAAGGGCCATCTGCGATCGCCATTTTGGCGTAGGCGCAGACGGCCTCATCCTGGCTCGCCGCGGCGAGCGTGCCGGGCGGGCGAGCGTGGTTCATCGTGAGCCGCGAGACCGGGGCTTCAGGCCGAGGCCTTCCGCGCGGGCGGCGCGAGTGGCGATTCGCATCATCAATGCCGACGGATCCGAGGCTGAAATCTCCGGCAACGGAGTGCGGTGTGCGGCAGCGTGGTTTCTGGATCGTCACCAAAGAGTCGCCGAGACTCTTTTCGTCCTCACCAAGGCCGGGGCGCGTAAAGTCGAACTGCTGGAGCGTGGCGGGCGTCGTTTTCTCTTCCGCACTGAGATGGGGAAACCAATCTTCGCTCCGGAGCGGATCCCGTTTGCCCCCTCGCGCTCGCTGCGGCGAGCGGGCCAGGCCGCCGGGCCGATTCTGGATTTTGCCATTCCGGTGGGAGATGAAGTGGTGCATGCCACGGTTCTTTCAACTGGCAACCCCCACTGCGTCCTTTTTGTGGATGATTTCGAGATGATCGACTGGATGGCGCTCGGCCAGGAACTGGAAAGCCATCCTTTCTTTCCCCAACGAACGAATGTCGAATTTGTGAAGGTGAAGTCGCCGACTGAAATCGAAGTGCGATTTTATGAGCGAGGCGTGGGAAAGACTCTGTCTTCCGGCACCGGCTCATGCGCGGCGGCGGTGGCGTCGCATCTTGCCCGCGGGACGGAAAGAGAGGTGGATGTCCATACTCTCGGCGGAGTTTTGCAGGTGCGGTGGCGGGAAGATGGGATGCTCGCGCAGGTGGCGGGAGCGGAAATTTTGGCGAATGGAAGGTTTTTCTGGAGGTAATGTCTTGGAAGCTGGAGGCTTGACGCTTGAGGGTCCAGCTTCTAGCCTCGAGCTTCTAGCCTCCAGAATTAGGAGGAAGCGCCATGCTGCGAGCCTATATCCTTGTTGACACCTCGACGGACGCCGATCTGCTTCACTCGGCCAGCCAGATTCTCCACATCAAGCACGTGCGCACGATTGCCACGACCACCGGGAGCCATGACTTTGTGGTGAGAGTCGAGTGTGAGGAGGAGGGCGCCCTCGAAGAGACCATTATTGAGATTCGCAAAATGGAGGGCATCAAGAAGACGGAAACTTTGGTGGTCCTCTCCGAATCGACTCCCGAGCGCGATCGGGCCATACGCTAGCGCCGTTCCAACCAGAGGAGGATGGCCGAGGAGTTGGCTCAGACTTTGTGCGTGCGCCCGGGTCGCTCGAAAAGCGTTCTGGTATTAGAATCGCCACAGGATCGCTCTCTTCCGCGTTGAGAAGGTAACCGTGCGCAACGGGCAGCGGCAGCGGCGACACGTCCTCTATAAGTCTGGTTGGGCGCTTTTGTTGACTTTCTTTCCCTTCTTTTGGCAGCCAGGAGCCTTTGTCAACGGGGTTGGCCAGCGAGGCGCAAGCGGTTCAGGCCCGCCTCAAGTCTCGGAATACAAAATCATCTTTGGCGGAAAAGAGGTGGGGAACGAAAGGCTGGAGCGAGGCGAGGCGCCTACCGAAACGCTGCCGGGCGTGCGCTCGGCCAAGGCCAGCAGCCACGTCACCCTCTTGGACACGGTCTATCGCCTTACCGAGGAGATGCAGTTTGACCGGCGCGGTGAATTGGTCTCGTTTTCGCTGGTTGGCGACATGGGGGCGCGGAAAATCTCCCGCCATGTGCGAGTGGAAAACGGCCAGGCGATGATTGATTTTGACGGTGACAAGATGAGCAAAGCATCTGTGCCCACGAGCTTTGTCGCCTCGGATGATACGCTCGCCTCGATGAACGCCTTGCTCTTCGAAGGCATGATGAAAAGCGCCGGGCAGCGCTTTGTCGTGCCGCTTTTGCCGCAGGGCAAAGCCCGCGTCAACCGTCGCGGCGAAGATATCTTTCAAGTTGACGGGAGAGAAGTCCGCGCCACCCGCTTCTTCGAAACGGGCATGACAACCAGGAGCAGTTTTGCCTGGCTGTTGCCGAGCGGGGAAATGCTCGTCACGACGGGCGCGGACGCGACGGCGTTTGTCGTGCTTGCCGGCTATGAGTCCATTCTCGCTCAAATTCCTGACATCGTCGCGGGCGACCTTCAGGCCATGAAGCGGGGAAAAACCAATCGCACCGACAAACGGCCCTAACGGCTTACAAGGCAGGAGGGTGCCAGAGGCGGACATCCCGCAGCGCGCGACGTGTCCTCCTCAAGCCGGTCTGCGCGCCGTCAGCCAAAGAACCCAATTCTTCTTGATTGGTCCTGGATCGGGAACCAACGACGAATCGAGTTTCTCAAATCCAGCCGCTTTCAGGTAAGCGTCCATTTCGGATGGCTTGTACTTGCAACCGCGCCAGGTGCTCTTCTTGGTGAAGAATTCGCGCACGGAGTGCCACAGCGTATCCGGAACTGCGAAAACTTGAAAACGAAAAATGCCCCCGGGCTTCAGTACGCGAAAAGTCTCCCGGATGTACTTCCGGGCCACCTCTTTTTGGGGAAGATGAATGAACACCAGCATCGAGTAACAAAGGTCGAAGTATTGGTCGGGGAAGGGAAGGGAGCCGTGACCATCCACCTCTTCTAGGCGAATCCGGAGGAGATGCCGCAGTTGCTCGCGGCCCTGGCGTACCATTTCGCCGGATACATCCACGCCAATCACTTCGGGAAAATGACGCGCCATGGGTCCCAGCAAGCGGCCGGTGCCGCAACCGATTTCGAGAGCGCCGTCTCGGCCGGGCAGCCAACGCGCCACTGACTCCAGGATGAGAGCGGCATGCTCCTCGCCCGAGCGGCGGAAATCCTCCTCTGTAAAATCGCGAGCCGAACAGATATAGAAGCGGCTGGCCTCGCGAGCGCGGGCGTTCCACTCCCCTTTCATACGGTCGAGCGCTTTCACCAAGGCCTGCGAGTGTACCACACAGAAATACACCGGCACGAGTTGGTGGCTTGGGCGGCCACGGCCGGGCAAGCCTTGGAAATACTATTGACATAGCCCCCGGGGCGAAAGTAAATTAGCATTGGCTAATTAGTGCAGGCTAATATCGGCTGAAATGTTGACACCGAGCCAGCAGGATTACCTGGAAGCGGTGCTTACCTTAAGTGAGAAGAACCGCGTAGTGCGGGTGACCGACATTGCCCGGACGTTAAAGGTGCGGCTGCCGACCGTCACCCGCGCGGTGCAACACCTGCGAAGGCTTGGCTATCTCCGGCAGGAGGAACGCGGGCCGGTCCGCATCAGCCACCGAGGGCAGGCGGTCGCCGCTGCCCTTCGCCATCTTCACCGGGACCTCATCCATTTTTTGGTGGAGGTGCTGGGAGTGCCGCGCCAGGTGGCGCGGCGTGACGCCGGCAGGATGGAACACAGCCTCAGTTCGCTTTCGGCTCAGCGCCTCCACGAGTTTCTGATTTATTTGACCGGGCAGGAGGAAAGATTCCGGCAGCGATTGGACGGGTTCAAGCGCGCCGGTGCCCGCCGGGCAGGATTGTTCCGCCGGCTGACGGCAAGCCGGGCTTCCGGCTGGCGGGCTTGAGCAAGATTTTTGGGAACGGGAACCGGATGGTTACTGAGCAAAAAAGCGTCTCCCTTCCGGAAGTGCACGCCACGGTCGGTGTGCCGCTCAACGGGCGGTTTTGGCGGCGGTTGTTTGCCTTTGCCGGGCCAGCTTATATGGTCAGCGTCGGCTACATGGACCCCGGCAACTGGGCGACGGACATCGAGGGAGGGGCGCGATTCGCTTACCAGTTGATCTGGGTCCTCCTGATGTCCAACTTGATGGCGGTGCTTTTGCAGACCCTTTCGGCGCGGCTGGGGATCGTCCACGGCCGGGACCTTGCTCAAGCCTGCCGGGACGCCTACCCCCGGCCCGTCTATCTTACCCTTTGGTTCGTCTGCGAAATTGCCATTGCCGCCTGTGACCTGGCTGAGGTGCTGGGCACCACGATTGGCCTCAATCTGCTTTTTGGCATTCCGATGCAATGGGGCGTGCTCCTCACCGCGCTCGATACTTTCCTGCTGCTTGCCATCCAACGCTTTGGCATCCGCAAGATGGAGGCCTTCATCCTCAGTTTGATCACGATGATTGGCGTTTGCTTTATTCTCGAGATTTTTCTGGCCAAGCCGGATTGGCACGGAGTCCTGGGCGGGTTCCTGCCGCGTCTGAATTCGGAGAGCCTCTACATTGCCATTGGCATCATCGGGGCAACGGTGATGCCCCACAACCTCTATCTTCATTCAGCGCTGGTGCAGTCGCGGCAGATTGCGAACGGCGGCAACGGCAAAGCCGAGGCCTGTCGCTTCAACCTGATTGACTCGGCCATCGCCCTGAATGCGGCCTTCTTCGTGAACGCGGCCATCCTGGTCATGTCGGCCGCCGTCTTCTTCCGCAACGGGCAGATGGTGAGGGAGCTGCAGCAGGCGCATCAACTGCTGGCTCCGCTCTTGGGGACGGCACTGGCGGGCACCGCTTTTGCGGTGGCGCTTCTTTGCGCGGGGCAATCTTCCACGCTGACGGGAACGCTTGCCGGGCAGATCGTCATGGAGGGCTTCTTGCACATTCGTCTCCGGCCCTGGGTTCGCCGGCTCCTGACCCGTTCCATCGCCATCATTCCGGCGGCCATCACCATCGGGATCGCCGGCGAGCACGGCACCTATCAGTTGCTGATCCTGAGCCAGGTCATCCTGAGCCTGCAGTTGCCCTTTGCCATCGTGCCGCTGGTCCACTTCACCAGCGACCGGGAGCGCATGGGATCATTTTCGAATCGCGTCTGGGTTCAGGTCTTGGCCTGGTTGGCCGCCGGGATTATCATTGCGTTGAACGTGCGGCTGGTGGCGCAGCAAATGACGGAATGGGCGGCAGCAGCGGGGCAGTGGGGCTGGCTGGTGGGGTTGCTGCTGGGGACAGTGGCGGGAGGTCTCGGTCTGCTCCTCCTCTGGCTTATCTTTCGCCCCTGGGTGCGCCGTTGGCGCGGCCTGGTGCCGGTGGCAGAAGTTGCTGGCTTGGGCAGACTGCCTGAGCCCCGGTATCAGCGCATCGGGGTCGCCCTGGAGAATCAACCGGCCGACAAGCTCATTCTCCAGCACGCCATCCCCGTGGCGCGCGCCCATCAAGGCACGCTCATACTGATCCACGTGGTGGAGGGCGTTTCGGGCCAGGTGTTTGGCGCTCAGGCCGCTGACCTGGAGGCGCGGGAGGATCATGCCTATTTAGAGCGCGTCGCCAGCGAGCTTGCCGCCATGGGCATCAAGGCAGAAGTGGACCTGCGATTTGGCAGCCCGCCGGCCGAATTGATCGCTGCCGTTTCGGGCAAGCAACTCGACCTCATGGTGCTGGGCGGCCACCGCCACCGGGGTCTCGCCGACCTGATCTTCGGCAAGACGATTGACCCTGTCCGTCACAAGGTCCCCATCCCGATCATGACCGTCGCCAAGCCGGAAAGTCCGCGTAGATTGCCCCGCCCCTAAATCGCCCGTGAAGACCACGCTTGCGCCCACGAATGGCTTGCGCTGGTGCCGTTCCCAACTACTTGGGGCTATTTCTCGTGAGCCACAGGCATCCCGGATGCTTGCCGGACGCAGGTATAATGCATAGGCTCTTTAGGTGGGAACAGCAGTAGGAGCCAGCGCATGAGCCTACCTCGATCGAAGCGCCCGTGGGTTCGACTCTTTCCCGTTTTTCTGGCGTTTGGACTTCTGATCCAATCTGACGCGGGGGCGCAACCCCGCCCCCTCACGGTGGCCCAGCTTGCCGGCCCGCGCACCTTCAACTTCCTTCTCGCCAACGACGAGCAAACCAACTCGATCGCAGCGCTGGTGATGGGCAACTTGATCAATGTCAACCGGCAGACCCAACAGCTCGAACCGGGGCTGGCTGAGAGATGGCGGTTGTCGCGCGACGGCAAGACGTTGACCATGAGCCTCCGCCAAAACGCGAAGTTTTCCGACGGAGCGCCTTTTACCGCTGCCGATGTGCTCTTTACCCTGGAAGTTCTTTACGACGAAAAGTTACATCCGCCGCTCCAGGACGCCTTTTTGATCGCGGGCCGGAAGATCACTGCCGAGCGCCTGGATGATCGCACCGTTCGCTTTCGCCTGCCTGCCCCGCTCGCCGCCATCGAGCGGATCTTTGACGGACTCTATATTTTGCCCCGCCACAAGCTGGAAGCGGCGTATCGGCGAGGCGAGTTCGAGCGGACATGGTCGCTCGGCACACCGGTGGAAGAGATTGTGGGGACCGGACCCTATCGCCTTCAGGCGTACGTCCCCGGCCAGCGCACGGTGCTGGCGCGGAACCCGCATTATTGGAAGAGAGACGGCACCGGGCATCGCCTGCCCTATCTCGACACGGTGATCGTCGAAATTGTTCCCAGCCGGGCGACCCAACTGCTCAAGTTTCAAAAAGGCGAAATTGACATCCTCAGCCCGGTCAGCGCCGAGGATGCCCTTGCTTTGCGCGAGGAGCAGAAGCAGGGGCGATTTGTCCTTTTCAACGCCGGCCCAAGCCTCATCCACGAGGTGTTTTGGTTCAACCTGCAGCCCGGCAAGGCAGACGAGAAGAAACGGGCATGGTTTGAGGATCGGCGCTTCCGCCAGGCAGTGGCCTATGCGGTTGACCGCGAGGCAATCATCCGGAACGTTTTTCTGGGAATGGCCCACCCGGTGTTTGGCCCTACCTCGGAGGCAAACCGGGAGTGGTTCTATTCCGGTCTGCGGAAGTACAGCCGCGATCTTTCCCGGGCGCGAACGCTGCTTTCTGAAGCCGGCTTTCGGTGGGAAGGGCAGGAACTGCGAGATCGAGCGGGCAATGCGGTCGAGTTCACGATCATCTTCAATACCGGGGTGAAATTTCGCCAGAACCTGGCCACGGTGCTGCAGGAAGACCTGGCCGCGCTCGGCATCAAGGCAAGTCTTGTGCCGCTCGAGGGGAAGACGCTCCTCGAGAAGATCAATCGCACGTTCGATTACGACGCCTGCCTGCTGGCCACCGCGAGCGGCGACACCGATCCGGTGGCGGAGAGCGCCGTGCTGCGGTCGAGCGGCACCAACCACTGGTGGTTCCCGCGGCAGGAGCGGCCGGCAACGAGCTGGGAGGCTGAGATCGATCGGCTGGTGGATGAGCTGGCCACAGTGCGCAAAGCAAGCCGCCGGCGCCAGCTTTACAACCGCGTGCAGATGATCCTGTCCGAGGAGGTTCCTTTTATCTACCTGGTGGCGCGCGACCTCATCGTGGCCGCCGACGCCCGCCTCGTCCCTCTCCGGCCGGCGTTGCTCCCGCCTTTTGCCATTTGGAATCTCGAGGAACTTCATTGGAAGTAGCCCGGCGATTGCTCCGTCCCGCGCTCCTTCGTTTGGCAAGCTCCCTCCTGATTGTCGTCGCCATTGTTTTTCTCTGTCACGGGATGGTTTCCCTGGCCGGCGGGCGTTTCGGGGATACGTGGGAGAGGCCGGGCTGGACAGGCGGCGCGACACTGGGGAGGGAAGAACTTCCCTGGTACGCGCAGTCGGCGCGCTGGGTCGGCCTGGCGGCGCGAGGAGACCTGGGCGACTCTTTGACCTACCGCCGCCCGGTCACGGAACTTCTCGCTGCCGCCATCCCGCACAGCCTGGCGTTGGCGCTGGCCGCAATCCTTGGCGCCCTGGCGCTATCCATCCCCCTGGGGATTCTTTCCGCCGTCAAGCGCGGAAGCTATTCCGATCGTCTGCTTGCCGCAGCCGTCTTTGTTCAACTCTCGGTGCCGACTTTATTTCTGGCGCTGGTGGCGCTGATGGTTGCGGCGAGGACAGGCTGGTTCCCTTTGGGGGGAGCAGGAAGCGGCGCTGGCGGCAGCGGCCTCGGCGACTATTTGCGCCACTTGTTTCTGCCGACGCTGGTGCTCACCGCCAGGTTGACCGCCATCTACCTCCGGCAGGTGCGGGCAAGCATGCTCGATGTCCTGCGCGAAGACTATCTCCGCACTGCTCTCGCCAAGGGGCTGCCGCGCATGCGAATCTATTTCCGCCATGCTTTTCCGAATGCCTCCCACGCCCTGATTACCCTGGTGGGGATGTCCTTCGCCACGGTGATGAGCGGGGCGCTGGCGGTCGAGGTGGTGATGTCGTGGCCGGGGCTTGGACGGCTGACGGCTGAGGCCGTATTGAGCCGGGATATGCCGCTGGCGGTGGGCGGCGTGGTGGCGGCAACGCTCGCGCTGCTCGCGGGCAATGCGCTGGCCGAGGCGTTCCTGCGGGTGGTTGACCCGCGCATCCAGGCGGAGGTCCGATGACGATACGGGCCAGGGCACCCTACATCGTCCTGGCGGCGCTCTACTTGTTGAGCGGGCTGGCGGGTTTTCTTTCCCCTTACCGTTACCAGGAGCAAGACCGCAACCATTTCTATGCCCCGCCCACGAAACTTCATTTCCAGGACACCGCCGGCCGCTGGCATCTCCGGCCGTTTGTCTATCGCATGGTCTTGAGCGACCCGCTCGAGGTTCGCTACCAGGAGGATCCGAGCGTCGCCTATCCCGTCAAGTTCTTCGTAGCCGGCAGCTCCTATCGCCTGCTCGGGCTCTTCCCCATGCGGCACCATCTTTTTGGCGTGGATGCGCCCGGTCGAATCTTTCTTCTGGGCTCGGATCAACTCGGCCGTGATGTCTTTTCCCGCTCTGCCTATGCCTCGCAGGTATCTCTTGCCCTGGCGCTGGCGGCGGTCTTGCTTTCGTTTGGGATTGGCCTGCCAGTGGGATGCGTGGCGGGATATTACGGCGGCAAGACAGATACGTTGTTAATGTGGCTCGCGGATCTCGTGCTGGCCATCCCCGGCCTGTACTTCATCCTCGCTGTCCGGGGTGCCTTGCCGCTCGATACCCCGACCCTGCCTGCCCTGGCGTTGCTAATCTTGATCCTGGGGCTGCTGGGTTGGGCGCCGGTCGCCCGCGTGGTTCGGGCAAGCACGCTTTCCTTGAAAGAACGGGAGTTTGTGCTGGCGTCTCGAGCTTCGGGCGGAAGCAGCGCCGGAATCCTTATCCGGCACATCGCGCCTCATCTCGCCAGTTTTACGTTCACTCAGGCGGCGCTGACTGCCCCGTTCTACGTTTTGGCCGAAGTTACCTTGTCCTACCTCGGGCTGGGCGTGAGCGAGCCGCTACCCTCTTGGGGAAACATGCTCACCGAAGCGCACAACCCGGTGGTGCTCCAGCGTTTTTGGTGGATGCTTTCCCCGGGACTTTTCTTGTTCCTGACGGTGGTGGCATGGAACTGGGTTGGTAATGCGCTGCGCGATTTCTTTGATCCGCACTCCGAGCCGCTCTAGCCCGCCCAGCTCGATGGCGGGGTAGCCCAACCGGGACAAGCTCGTGGCTGCGGAGTTCGCACGATAATCCGGATTGTCGTGCGCCGCGTCAATGTTGACACGGAGAATATCGGCTTCTATTCCAGTTTCTATCGCGAATCGGTCTTTCCGAGTAGAGTGTAAGTAATGGACACCATTACCCACGGCATCACCGGAGCGCTGATTGGCAAGGCGTTTTTCGCCGAGTGGCAGGGCCCGGCACCAGACGGTGCAGGGGACGGGCGCGTGGCCACGTTTGCCGCCACGCTGGGTGCCATCTTCCCCGACAGCGACGTAATCGCCGAACTCTTCAGCAAGAACAACCTGGCCACGCTCGAACTCCACCGCGGCTTTACACATTCGTTTGTGTGTCTGCCGCTGTTTGCATTGGCGCTGGCCGGGCTGACGTGCTGGTTTGCGAGGCGCCGGGAGATCCGATGTCCGGACTGGACGCGGCTCGCGCTCATCTATGCCACCGGCCTTGCCGTTCACATCGTGCTCGACTTGCTCACCTCGTTCGGCACGATGATCTGGAGCCCGCTCTCGAATGCCCGCGCAGCCTGGGACCTCACCTTCATTATTGATTTCCTCTTCACCGGCATTGTTCTGCTGCCGCAGGCGACCGCGTGGGTGTATCGCCGGCGAGAGCGGCACCGCCGGCGCGGGCTGCTGGTGTGGGTCTTTTTTAGCCTGTGCGCCGTGGGGATCGAGAGGCTGGCACGGGCGACGGGCGTCCCGTTTTCACCCTGGGTCGTTCTGGTGGCGAGCCTGGTGATGGCGGCGCTGTTCTTTTTACCGGCGTGGGGTGGTTGGGGCTTTGGCGTGCGGCGAGCAAGTTGGTGCCGTGCGGGCGTATATGCGCTGGCGGCGTACTTGGGCCTCTCGGCCACAGCGCACCAGGTGGCACTTCACCGGGTCGAAAAGTTTGCCGCCACGCAGGAGCTCACCGTTGAACGCATGGGCGCACTGCCGATGCCGCCCTCACCGGCTTACTGGAGCGGGCTGATCCGCACCCCCGACGGCGTTTGGCAGTCCTGGTTCAGCCTGCTCGAGCGGCAGCCGCCTGCGTTCCGTTTCTTCGGCGACTCTCCGCCGAACGGCTACACGGAAGCCGTGAAGCAACTCCCCGAAGTGAGAACCTACCTCTGGTTTGCGCGCTTCCCGGTCGTCCGTTATTCCCAACGGGGTGACCGGAACGTCGTAGAGCTCACTGACCGGCGTTTTGTCGCCTGGCGCAGCCGGCGAACCTCGGCCTTCACCTTTCGCGTCACGATCGATTCCGCCGGACGCGTGCTCGACCAGGGCTGGGTGGAGGACTAAGACTCGTTCCTGAGCGCGTACCGCCTACGCTCATCTCATCTGATTCCGGTTAGCAGAAGAATACTGGCGTTCGGATGGTTCACTCAGAAGAGTAGGGGTTCACTGCCGCGCGAGCGCGGAAGCAAGGAGGGAGATGGAAGTTCTCCTGTCCAGCGGCATTCACCGCGACATGCGCGCGCTTATAAAGTGTTCCACGACGGCGGGGTCAAACTGCTTTCCGGCGTCCTCCCTCAGCCGCCGAAACGCTTCCTCCGCCGGCAAGCCAGCGCGATAGGGGCGTGAAGTAGTCATCGCGGCAAACGCGTCCACTACCGCCAATATGCGCGATCCCAATGGAATTTGTTCGCCCCGGAGTCGCCCGGGATAACCCTCGCCGTCGTAACGCTCGTGGTGATGCAGCACGATCAGGCTGGCATTGGCAAAGCCTGGAAAGAGGCGAAGGATCGCCCAACTGAACTCCGGGTGTTTGTTCATAGCCAGGCGCTCTTCCTCGGTGAGCGGGCCGGATTTGGTGAGGATATGGTCGCGTATCCCGATTTTGCCGATGTCGTGCAGGGTCGCCGCCATTTCCAAATCGGACAGTTCAGCCGAATGCATCCCCATGCGTTCGCCGACCTCCAGCGCCATCTCCACCAGGTCGGTGCTGTGGACGCCGGTGGCCAAGTCCCTCAAATCAAGAAGCTGGGTAAGGGCGCAGATGACAGCATCGCGAAACCGAGCAACGTCGTCCTCCAGCCCCAGCACTTGTTGTCGAGCAGCGGCATCCGGCATGGCAGCGTCTATTGTCTAGCGGTCAATTGCAGTGCATTGACGAAGTCCACCCGCGTCTTGCCAAGATGACGGTCAGGATTGAGCTTGTCGATCGCCGCCCCGGTGGTTTCCAGCATATTCGCCACTGCGCTTTGATCCAAGCTCGGTTTCGCAGAAATGACCAGAGCGCCCCCGCTCGAAAGAAACGGCGTGCTAAAGGATGTCCCGGAGACCAGGGCGTAGGTGCCGCCCGGGAAAGTGGTGATCACTCCCAAACCTGGGGCGGCAACGTCAGCGCTTTGGCCGAAGTTCGTGAACGGCGCGGCCACATCTTTCATGTCCGTCGCCGTAACTCCAGTCACCGGAGCGTACTTCGCCGGATAGACTGTCAAATCAGCTCCTTCATTCCCGGTCGAGCTGGCGCAGAACACGCCACGCGATTTGGCGAACTCGATCGCCGCGTTCAGTTCCTTATTATCCTCCGGGAGACTGAAGCTCATGTTGATGACGCGTGCTCCCCGCTCGACCGCGTAGCGAATCGCGCGCGCAATGTCATAGATTTCGCCTCGACCATCCGGGCCAAAAGCTTTGAGCGGCATAATGCGGCTGTTTGGCGCCACAAGCCGGATGATACCGGCCACTGCCGTACCATGGCCGTAGGCGGGAGGCACGGCGATGCCATCCAGGAGCGCCACCGTGGATTGGTCCAACAGTGCGACGGTGGATTGGTTCACCTGTACCGGCACCAAACCATTCGCACCACCGTCCAGCAAGGCCACCGTCGATTGTTGCAGCAGCGGAGCTTCCGTAACGTCGCTTGAATCCTGAATAAAGTTGTAACCTGGCGTCAATGCGCCCATCAGGGCGGGGTGAAAGATATCTACCCCAGTATCGATGACGGCCACGGTGACGGTGGCACCGGTCGAAGCGCCATGAGCCTTCAGCACGCGCGTCAGCTCCGCAGCCGTTTGTTCCAGGTAGCCCTGCCTGACGTTCGATCCGTAATAGAAAACGAGGGGGGACTGGCCAACTTGCGCTAGTTGGGTGGTGGCCGCACTGTCAAGGAGGGCCACAGTGGATTGCTGGAGCAAGGGATGAGGACTGGCATCGGGCAATTCCACTGAATCGTTTGGCGATGCCACAGGACCCAAACGGGTAGCGAATTCATCCGCGCTCATCCCTCGCGGCACCGATAGCCGAAAGAGGTTCAGGTCCAGGTCCCCTTCCAGGATTTTTACGTGCCAATTCCGACAGATGGCTTGGACCGTTTTGGTGTCGGCGCGCACAAGCACATCGTCCGCGTCATCAGCCACCCCGGTTGCTGAGAACACCTGGAGAAGCGCCACGATCAAGAGAGCTTTGGCTAGTTCCTTCATGTGGCATCCTCCTTCCCGGTTGGCGGAGCGCCGACCCAGACCATGGCTTCCTTATCGTCCAAGCATAAGGTGATCGTCGATGCATATTCGGGAGCGTTTTCAAAGGAGAACTCGCCCAGCGGGTTGGTCAGCGTGGTGGCAATCAGCTCACTCTGGTGAAAAAGCTTGACCATGAAAAGTGTGCCTGGAGGCGTGGGTGGATCCTCGCGGAGGATTTGTCCGGTAATGTTCAGCTTGTCGTCAGGCAACCTTTCGACGTTGAGATCGATGTAATACCCACTGGCAGCATAGAGACGCTGCCGGTACGCCGCCTGGCGTGGGCTGCGGAGACCGGCGCTGGCGGGGAGAGCAAAACTGTCAAAGACGAGCGTGGCCAAGACGGTTTGAATGGGGGCAGGGCATTCGCTGGCGGATGCGAAAAGCCCAAAGGCGCCATCGAGTGTTTCTGCCGGCGGTTCGAAAGATAGGTCGTTTTGGGCAAAGGCTCGAAAAGCCTTCCATAGGTGATGGTTCCGGGTGCATTCCGGGCAGCCTGAGGCGAGATGATCCGCCACAGCCGCTGCTGCCTCGGCCTGCGCCAGGCCGCAAACGTTCATCACAAGGTCGTATGGGCTCATGTGGTTCTCGTACACCGCCGTTTCCCTACTTTCGTGTTCCTAACTAATAAGAGCCTCCAGCGGGCTCCAAAAGTATAGGGAGGCCAAAATTTCAGGCCTTTCCCATGACGAAAAAGGGCGCCCAAAAGAAGGGGTGCGGGCGGCGCTCGCGGATGGCCAGCATCGCCAGCCGGAGCGCTGCCCCCTTGCCTGTGCCATCTCGCAAGTGCGAGTAGAAAATTTCCATGAACTCCCTGGTTGTCTCGTCGTCAATCGCCCAGAGGCTTCCCATGAAAGCGCGACATCCGGCGGCCAGGAAGCCGCGGATCAATCCGATCAATTCGTCGCCGCTGCTCACCTGCGCCAGGCCCGTTCCGCAGCCGCTCAGCGTCACCAGGTTAGCGTTCAGCCGCAGACCGTAAATATCAAACACGCTGAGCCAACTGTCCGCCAAACGAATCGCTGAGAACAATGGGTTGTCCTGCCGGAACACGCCATGGGTGGCAATGTGGATGATGTCGGCGCTTTGACCCTCGTCTTGCAGCCGAGCCTGGCTTGCCTTTTCGGCGAGGAAAAGCCGCGACTCCGGAAGGGCCGCCACAACTGCCTTGACTTCTTGCTCGATCTGCGGCGCCGCTTCGTCGGCCAGGCCAAAAATGACAGCTTTCTTTTCGTTTACGGCGGCCTGTCGCTGGGCAAGGGCATACACGGTTCCGCTCGGCGAGTGGATGACTTCATGCCTGTCCACGAGGTAGCCGTCTCGGCCACGTAGGGCATGAAAGGGAATCAAATGCATGCATCCGTGCGGCACGATCACCAGACGGGGGGTTGTCAGATAGGGGCTCAATGGTTCCAGGAGCAACCTGTAGAGTTCGCCCAGGTGTTCGTCGGTGTTGTGAAACAGCACCTGGCCGAAGCGCTCCAGATAACCGGGCGAGAGACCGAATTTGGCAAGCTGGAAGCGGAGCAGCTGCGTCACCTTGGCCACGCGGCGGTAGTTCGCAATCCGTGGGAGCACATGTACGCTCCGGCGGGTGATGACAAGCGCCAGAATAGCTTCGCGGACGACGAAGTATTCCACCAGCGTGGTGCGCTCATCGAGCGTCGCCTGCACTTCAGCCATGTCAAAGTTCCACCGGTTCGAACCTGCCGTGGCCGCATCACTTGATATGTGACGGAAAGCGGCTACCAGTTGGTTCTCCAGCTCGCGGATCTTGTCCAGAAACTCGCCGGTGCGCCCCGCTCCGCCGGTACGCATCTCCTCCAGGGAGACCTTGCGCTGGTACCAATTCAATTCCTCGCGCAGCCGGCTGATTTCCGATACGGTCCCACCCGGTTGCGGTTCGTTCGTCCGGCGTGGTGAGTAGTTCAAGAGCAAATCGACAAGACTTCTCGATTTCGCCATTTCCACGTATCGGAAAATCTGACCGGGGTCGGGCCGGGGATCGTTGAGAGCCAGGGCGACCAGACTCTCGTAGGGCACCGTCTTGTCCTGGAAGAAATGAACTTTGAAGTCGTCGCTGGGCACATAGGCGCGCAGTTTCTCGATCTTCTCGACCGACTCAAGGTAATGCGTTTTGGCGGCGGCCGAGTCGCCCGCCTCCTCAGCCAGCAGCCCGAGAATGAGGTCACACTGATACTCGAGCCAGGGCGACTCGCTGTTTTGCAGGAGTTGCCGTGCCCGGTCGGCGGCGGCGAGCGCGGCCGCCTGATCACCCAGCGCGGCGGCAATCTGTGCCAGCAAGAGTTCGGCGTAGGCCAGCCGCAAGGGGTGTTCGCTCGAGGAAAAGAATTTTCTTGCCCCTTCACAGAGGGCCCGCGCCTCGCAATGGCGGCCTTCCTCGAAAAAGAGGACGGCCTTGTGCAAATCGAGCGTGGCGAGCCAGGGATCGTTCTGTTCGGCAAGGAAGATCTCCCGTGCCCGGTCAAACAGATCCAAGGCGCGGACAGCCTTGCCCAGGAGGCGATTGGCGATGGCGGTAATCGCCAGCGCTCGGGCTGCTTCATAGCGGTGAGAGATCTCGACGAACGCACCGTAGGCCGCTTCGCCCAGGCAAGCGGCATCGGCGTAGAGGTTCAACTGGAGATACATCTCTGCCTCATCCAGGTCGCAGAGTGCCTGGTGATAGCGGTCACCCAGCTCGCGGTAGAGCAATCGAGAGGATTGAAGCCATTGGAGCGCCCGCGAATACTGGCCGCGCAGGTAGTAGAGATAGGCGATGTTATAGTCCGCCTGAGCAACCAGGCGGGGCATCTTCAGCTTCGAGCAGAGGTAGCGGGCTCGTTCATAACTCGCCATGGCTTCGCCCGACCGGTTGAGCACCATGAGGACGACGGCGCGATTGATCAAAACACCGGCAATCCCTTCTTGGTCATCGGCGCCGAGGAGCACCGGATAGGCGCGGTCGTAGTGTTCGATGGCTTCTTGGAATCGGTCCATGCGGTGATAGATGTTGCCGACATTGACCTCCAGCCGGGCCAGCCGCAGTCCGTCCCCCGCCTGCTCGAACAACTGCTTTGCCCGCGCCGCGCGCTCGAGCGCCTCTTGATAACGACCCAGCAGGATGAGCGGCTGAAGCGAGGTACTCAGGGTGCGACCGGTCTCCAACGGGTCGCCCAGTTTTTCAAAGATGGCCAGGGCTTGATGGTGGAAATCGGCGGCTTCCCGCTGTTGTCCGCTGGCGTGCCGTACGTTTCCGTTGGCTCGCAACGCCAGTGCAAGAGTTCGTTCATCCTGGGCAAGCTCGGCCAGGAACAAGGCGGTTTGCGCCAAAGCGGATGCCTTCGCGGTGTCCGAGCGCACCTCGACGAGCGCTCCCGATGCCAGGGCTTCGCTAGCCGCCAGCAGGTCGTTGCGCTCAAAGCGTTCGGCAAAGCTGCCGAATTCATTCAAGCGAACGCGCCCGACGGCCTCCAGGAGTTCGCTTTGCTTGGTGCTCATCTGCCGAACCCGATCTTCTTGAGTTCCCGCGCCAGCTTTTCCAAACAACGGCTGCGAAGGAAGCCAATCGAATTCTTGGCTACGCCCAGCCGCTCGGCCACACCGCGGTAGCTGGGCGCGCTCTGATCATAGAAAAGCATCTCGATGAGGGATTGGCATCGTGGGGGAAGCTGCGCCACCGCGTCGCGGACCGCCTGTTCCAGCTCGATCTGCCGGGCAAAGTCGCCGTCGCCATCCGGGTTCAGCGAGGACTCCGGGTCTTCGCCATTGACCTCTCTCGCTTCCGACTTCTTCCGGCGAATACATTCGTGGCGTGTCACCGCGCATAACCAGCCACCAAGATGGTCGGGCCGGATCGACGCTAGATTCCTTAGGAGTTTGAGACAGACTTCCTGGAAGACATCGGCGGCGCTCTCCGGCGAAAGGCGAAATCGAATGGGGATGGAGTAGATGAGTCTTCGGTAGCGGAAGACGAGTTGGCGCCAGGCAAGCTCGTCCCCGGCGAGGCACTTCTCGAGAAGGCTGGCATCTGAGGTGCCGCGGTCTTCGGTACAGTCGGCCCGCTCCGTTGGAGTGGCAGCGCGGTTGGCGCGAGCGGCATCTATAATCGCTCGTGGCATGAGTAATACCTATGCGAGATCAAGTAGAGCGATAAGCGGGCGGGTGGGTCAATGGAACCCATGACTAAGTCGGAACGGTACGCTTGTACTAGAGCCGCTCTAAATGACTGAGCCGTCTGGAGCGGCGGCGTGAGACGTGCGCATTGCCCAGCATTCTCTTTTCATGCGGGGAAAGTAAGGCTAAGCTGGGCAGGATGAGGTTCGGAGCGCTTCGAGCCCTTGCGCGGTGGCCACCGGGGGGCGGTGCTCTGGCCGCCTGTTGAACCTCGCGTGCATACTTCCAAGATGGCCGGCCTCGAAGAACAGAGCGACCAGCAATTGATTCGCAGGTGCTTGAAGGGCGACCAGCGAGCGTGGGAGGTCCTGATTCTGCGGTACGAACGGCTCATCTACTCCATCCCGGTTCGCTACAGCTTTGATCAAGATGCCCGCGCCGACATTTTCCAAACCGTCTCTCTTCGCTTGCTCGAACAGTTGTCTCACCTGCGCGATCGCTCCAAGCTGGCAAGCTGGCTCATCACCACCACCCTCCGCGAATGTTGGAAACGGAAGCGTGAGCGTGCTCGACTGATTTCCGACGCGGAGGCTTGGCCGGAAGGGGAAGAGCCTTCCGAGCAAGCGCGAGCGGTTGAGGAGCGCCAGCTCTGGGAAGAGCAACACTTGGTTCGGCAAGCGCTCCAAAGCATGGATGAGCGCTGCCGGCGGCTCTTCGACGTTGCCGCCTCGCCCTCCCCTCGACCGGCGGACTCCGATCCTGGGCGGTCAGGTCATTGCCAAGATCAGCGCTACTGCAAAGATTGAGGATATAAACCGGCGCCACGGCACATCCGTGATTGCTCAAATTCCGGCTACCAGTATTTACCTTTTGGCGGTTTCACCGGGCCAGACCGAGGACGAAGAGGCGGCCGAATTAGAGGGTGACCTCGAGGTCAGCTATAGCGATCCGAACTTTCTCTTGACGACTCCGGAAACCGATCAGGGAAGCGTGGCGTTTCTCGATCCTTCGGGGCCCGTCTTTCTGCGGGGCAGCTCGCCTTCCCGCTACTACACTCAGGCCGCCTACGTCCGCACCAACGCCCATCAAGCCCAATCCATCTCAACAGGCAGGAACGTGATCGTTGCCGTCGTGGATACGGGCATCTCGCCGTCCCATCCGGTTCTTTCCGGTCGGATCAGTCCCCTGGGGTTCGACTTCGTGGACAATGACCCGGATCCCACCGAACCGGCCACCGGCGGCCCGTCCTTCGGACACGGGACTTTCATCGCAGGCATTATCGCTTTGCTTGCCCCCGACTCCACCCTGTTGCCGCTGCGCGCCATGGACGCCACCGGACGCGGCAACGCCTTTGCCATTACTGCGGCGATCCGCTTTGCCGTGAACAGCGGCGCCAGGGTGATCAACCTCAGTCTGGGCATGGAAGACAAATCGGACGCCATCGACGATGCCATTGACTACGCCGTTCAAAACAATGTTGTCGTAGTCGTTTCCGCCGGCAACCGGAATCGTCGCCAGCCGCAGTTTCCCGCCAATGAAAGCAGCGTGGCTGCCATTGCTGCCGTGGATGATTTTGATGTGAAAGCCAATTTCTCCAACCATGGCTCTTATGTGTCTGTCTCGGCGCCTGGGGTGGACTTGTATAGCGCCTTTCCCGGCGACAGGTTTGCCGCCTGGAGCGGCACATCCTTTGCTGCTCCCCTTGTCGCCGGCCAGGCGGCTTTGCTCTTGTCCCTCGAACCCACGCTTCGCTTTGACGCTGCGATCAGGAAAATCCAAGATACCTCGGTCAACATCGATGGCCTCAATCCGAATTTTCAGGGGCAACTGGGCCGGGGCCGAATCGACATCCGCGCCTCTCTCAATTAGGGCACAAAGCAGGCCCGAAAATACCGGTAAGCCTCTATTTTCGTCTTTAGTTATCTTTGTCTTGACCGTTGCTTCTGGGCGGTGTTAGTTTGTTCGCGAACATGGCGTGTAGGGCTGACAGGCCATAGCCGCCCGGTCAACGCCATTACGGTTCGACGCCGCGCCCCGGATGAGAGCAGTGGAAGGAGGGACGCGCGATGGCAGCGCCTCCGGGATCACTGGACAGGGCGAACAGGGCTGTCGTCGCCTACCTCGATGGGCGACGGCTGAAGGGCTACGTTTACGATTTTTCCGCGCTGAAAGACCGCTTCCGCCTTTTTCCGGCGGACGACGCGCTCGGCCGGGGGGGAACGGAGGTCGAGATGAAGGACCTCAAAGCCGTTTTCTTTGTGAAAGACTTCGCCGGCCAGCCGGGGTACCACGAATCACAACTTGCCGAACCGTCCACGCATGGTCGCAGGATCGAAGTGACCTTCAGCGATGGCGAACAGATGCTGGGGACCACGGAGGGATACAATCTCCAGCGAGTGGGCTTTTTCATCTTTCCCGCCGACGTCAAGAGCAACAATGTTCGCATCTTCGTCGTCAACAAAAACATCCGCCAGGCCAAGTGGGTTTGATCCATTCTTGCGATCGTGTGACTTCGGTCATAGTGGCGACTTCTCGCGGTCGCTAGACTGGCAGTGTGTTCAAAAAAGTCCGAGATGCCGAGTGCCGGGCGGAACGACACCGCCTCCGGGCTTTTGGGAGCAACCGGCTCAATCAAAAAATCTTGCGAAGGGAGCAGTCCATGACTAAAGCCACAGAGATGCTTCGCCGCGAACACGAAGGCATCACCCAGGTCCTGGAGGTGCTCGAGGCGAGCGCCGACCGGCTCGAACGCGGGGAAAATGTCCCCGGCTCCGTCCTCGACGGTTTGGTCGAATTCATGCGGGTCTTTGTGGATCGTTGCCACCACGGCAAGGAAGAGACAGCCCTTTTCCCCCTGCTCGAAAGCCGCGGCATCCCGCGCCAGGGACCGATCGGCGTGATGCTCACCGACCACGAACAAGGACGAGCTCTTGCTCGCGAGCTGGGCGAGGCCATCGAGCGAATCAAGGGAGGGGAAGAGCTGGCCGGCAAGCGATTCGCGCAAGTTGCCCGGCAATACTCGGCTCACCTCCGGTCGCACATCGACAAGGAAAACAACGTTCTCTTTGTGATGGCGGAACGCATACTCTCGCCCGATGAGCAAACGCGCCTGGCAGAGGATTTTGAGCGCATCGAAATCGAAAAGATTGGGGCGGGCGAACACGAACGTCTGCACGGATTGATCGGCGAGATGCGGCGGCAGGTCCTCGGCCCCGTCGTGCGGTAGCGCCGAAGCAGCGCCCTATACCAGGAGCCGTCCGCTCACTGCCAGTTGCCAGGCGAGATAGAGGCCAAAGAGGCAGGAAACCGCGCCGGTGAGCACCCGCACGCGCAAGTTCCACCGTTCAAAGCGCGAGGTGGTCAGCGCAAAGGGCAGACCAATCAGCCAGCTCAGGCTGAGCATTCCGCCAATCGAGCCGGCGCCGAACACCCCGATGTAGCCCAGCGCCACCCAGGGCGAAGAAATCGTCGCCAAGACCAGCAGCATGACCGATGCGCTGCCGGCCAGCCCATGCACGATCCCCACCAGGAAAGGACGCAGGCCGACGCCGATGCGATGGACTCCGGGGTGGTCGTGGAGAGTCGGATGTTCTGTGCCGACGTGCGTGTGCCAGTGCGCGTGCCCCGATTCTATCGGGGCGTGCTCTTCTCCCTCATGCCGGTGAACGTGCCGGTGGAGCTTCACGGGCGAACTTTTCCAAAGGACGTTCGCCCCCAGCAGCACCAGCATGGCCGCTACCGCCAGTTCCAGCCATTCGCTGACCGGCGCGGGGATTCTCAACTTCAGCAGCACGAGCGCCAGCCCGGCGACGAGCAAGGATGTCGTGTGGCCTAACCCCCAAAGCGCTCCCGCCCAGGAAGCGCTGCCCACACTCTTCCGCTCGCTGACAATCGTCGAGACAGCCACCACGTGGTCGGCGTCGGTGGCATGTTTGAGACCAAGCAGGAACCCAAATCCGAAGATGGCAACGACCGAGGTTTGCAAGCGGTGTCTCCGTGACGGATCGAACCCGCCCTCGAGCCTCTTCTACGACACCCGAAGCATTCGGTCAAGGTGAAAAGCAAAACCTCTTTCTGCTGCCGGGGTCTTGCTGCGTTCGGCAGACCCTTCGGCAAGCTCGCGGACAACGGGCTCTTATTGAACATCCGGCAAGGGCATGCTATAAGACGAATGAGGCAAGCGACCGTAGTTTAGGGGTAGAACGACAGCTTGCCAAGCTGTAGGCGGGGGTTCGAGTCCCCTCGGTCGCTCCAGCCGCAGGTCATTTTCCCGTTGCTTCCTTTGTTTCCTTCACTTCCTGCTTTACAATCCTGCCGTGCGCTGTCCCAACTGCAACGAGCCGCTCGAAGAGGAGTGGTGTGACGCCTGCGGAATGGATCTGCCAAGGCTCCGCCGGGCAGCGCTCCATCGGCTGATCTCGAAGCTCGGCATCTTCCTCCTGGGGATTTTGGCGCTTGTGCCGGCAACCCGCATCTATCCTCCGCTCGAGATTGACCGCATGTTCATTTTCTTCGGTGTTTTGTTTGTCGTTGCCCTTGGCCTTGCTGTGCGGGTGGAATATCAGCTTCGGCGGAATCGCCCGGCGGAGACTGGTTCGAGGATTTTTCGCTCGCTGGTGGTCGTGCCTTGGATTCTGACCGGGCTGCTCTTGGCCAATGGTCGCTTCGACCGGGATCCGCCGCAACTACACCAAGCACAGGTTGCCGGAACATTTCGTTCCGGTGGCATGGCCATGACGCACCGGCTGGTGTTGCCTTCCTGGCGCAGCCGTCGTCGTTGGGAACGGGTGGCAGTCAGCGCAAAGTTAATCGCCGCCGTGCGTACCGGCGACACCGTGCAAGTCCTGATCAAGCCGGGGCTCGCCGGCATCGCGTGGGTGGCGGGGGTCGAAAAGGTGGAGACTCTGCCTCTCTCTCCCCCTCCGCCCGTACTCAAACAGATCCGCTAGCCCCGTTCCAATTCAATCTACCTGCAATAGATGGACGCCGAGACCCCGGGAGCGCCACCCGTTGACTTTTATCAACCTGAGCGCAGCGTAAGAGCTTGCCCTGAGCTTGTCGAGGGGATCGCTGTACGGAGATGCTTCATCCCGGCAGGCCGGGGTTCAGCGGGACATCCTTTCACCTGCCGAGCGCGTAGCACAGGCACTTGACTTCAATAGATATTCGAAGTTCGCTTGGTGCCGGTATAGTCGATATAGACCGTTTTCAGCTCGGTATAAAAATCGATCGCCACCCGGCCCATTTCACGCAACCCGACGCCGGTGGCCTTCATGCCGCCGAAGGGGAGGTGCGCCTCGCCGCCAACGGTGGGCGAGTTCACATGGGTGATGCCCGTTTCAATCCTGTCCACAAATTCAAACATGCGCGACGCATCGTTGGTGTAGATGGACGAGGAGAGGCCGTACTTCACCGAGTTCGCTGCCTGTAAGGCTTCTTCGAAGTTTTTCACCCGGATGACGGAGAGCACCGGGCCAAAGATTTCTTCCTGGGCAAGCCGGCTCTCGGCGCGGACGTGGTCAAAGATGGTAGGCGCGACAAAATAGCCCTTGTCGTAGATTCCGCCGGCGAGCCTTGCGCCGCCGAGAAGAAGCTTGGCTCCTTCCTTTTTCCCGATCTCAATGTACTCCAGCACGGTTCGGAGTTGTCCCGGATCGACCGAGGGGCCGACGTAGGTCTCCGGGAGCAAGCCATCGCCCACCTTGATCTCTTTCGCGCGAGCGAGCAGCAATTCCACAAAGCGTTCGGCAACCGCGTCCACGACAATGGCCCGGCTGGTAGCGGTGCAGCGCTGGCCGGTGGACGCAAAGGCCCCTTGCACGGTAGCCTCCACGGCAAGCGGGAGATCGGCGTCTTCGAGCACCACCAGCGGGTTTTTGCCGCCCATCTCGCACTGCACCTTGATCATTCGCTTCGCGCCTTGCGCGTAGAGCTGCGAGCCGATTTCGTTGGAGCCGGTGAACGTCACCGCCCGGACGTCGGCGTGCTCGATCAACGCCTCGCCGACCTCGCTGCCCGCGCCCACGACCATGTTCAGGGCGCCGGCCGGCACGCCTGCCTGCTCAAAGATCTCGACCACCTTCTTGCCGGCAAAGGCGGTGTGGGTGGCTGGCTTGAAGACCACGGTGTTGCCGGTGACGAGCGCGGGAGCAATCTTCCACACCGGAATCGCCACCGGAAAGTTCCACGGCGTGACGATGGCCACCACCCCGATGGGTTGTTTGATGGTGTAACAAAAGTTCTTGGGCAGCTCCGAGGGAAGCGTTTCCCCGGCGATGCGCCGGGCCTCGCCGGCAAAAAACTCGAGCACGTTGATCGAGCGCTGCACCTCGCCGCGTGATTCGCCCAGCGTCTTGCCCTCTTCCCGCGTGAGCAGCCGGGATAACTCTTCTTTCTGCTCGGTCATCAAGGTCATGGCGCGAAAGAGGATTTTGCCGCGCTGCGGGGCCGGGGTGTCGCGCCAGGAGGCAAAGGCCCGCTTGGCTGACGCCACCGCCTGGCCAACTTCCTCCCGCGTCGAAAGCGGCACCAGGCCAATCAGCTCGTCCAGATTGGCCGGGTTGCGCCGCTCGACGGTGCGCGTCGAGGCTGAATCGACCCAGCGGCCGTTGATAAAGTTGCGACAAATCTGAGCCGTGGTTGTGGCGGTGGCCATCTTGCCGTCCTCTCTCCTGATCGCCTGCCAGGGCAGGGCCAGGCTTTGGCCAAACGATGAGGGTGACCTGGAAATGGTGCAGGGAGAACGGAGAAAGGTCAAGTGGGCCGGCCACTGCCCTGAGGTGCCCGCGGGGCAAAACGGGTCGCGTGTTACGAGCCACTTCCACTGCTCTGTTCAGTCAACTGAACAACTCCGTTGAGAAAATCCACTTGTCCGTCACCCCGCCCCAGCCCAATGGCGGCCGCGTCCGGCGAGCGTCGCCTCCAATTGTCTGGATGCATGCTGGCAATCCATACAAAACAAACAGGAATCGCCCTGGTGATCGCTCGTGTGCGTGCTCGTCTTCATCCTCCCCACTCTCGGGATCCTGGCCGTTTCAATCATTCTGTTCAGTCAACTGAACAATTTCACTTTTCCTTGATCCCACCCACCGGAAGGGGGTAAATGAGAGTTCAATCATTAGAAGGCAATAGAGCATCGCTGCAGACAGGCATCGCTTTGCAAGGCAGAGGGAGGGGGAATGCCTCGCCGACCGGTCGGGTGGGCCGCACTGATATTGCCCGTGGTAGCTCTTTTGGGCTTGATTCTTTTGGTCGTGGCCACGGCTGCCTTCTCGCCATACCATTCGGACAGCAAGGATTCTCCGGAAAAGAAGCAGGTTGTGGTTTGGGCCATCATGCCAACCAGGGTCTATCACTGCCCTGGATCACGCTGGTATGGGAAGACAAAGGACGGAAAGTATTTGAATGAATGCGAAGCCGTTCGCGAGGGCTTCCGACCTGCTTTTGGTCAGGGCTGTGGATCAGAATGCAAAGAATAGGCGGCCAGAGGACGAGCCTAGACGGAGTGGCACACACGAGGCCAATCTTGCTCAGACTTTGGGGCGACCTTGGGAAGGGGGCATTATGAGCATTCGCGGTTACTTTGACCTTAGCCAGCCGGCCACGTTTGGTGCGCGGCGCCCTGCGTCAACTGCCTCGGGAGCGCAAACACCGGCTCCAACTTCAATCCCATCCCGGCAATTGACTCTGGCGTGGCAGATTGCGATTTACTTTATCCTTCTAGGGGCGATCGTTGCCAGCCGTTTTCTCGATCTCTATCGGGCCGGCGTGCCTTTCGCTTTCCAACTGGACTGGGCGTATTTGTCATTCATCGCAATCTGCTCGTTGCTGGCATTTCCTGTTGTTTACGACAAAGCTCTGCTTAGCAAAGATCAACCTTTCTTCCTGCAGATCGGGCTGATCTTCACTGCCGGGATGGGTTGGGAAAAGATAGTCTCCACGGCAGTCGGCAAATAGCAGATAGTCAGTTGGATGTAGAAGTGACAGTTAGTTGATGCAAAGGCAGCGGAGAGACACACCAGGTCGTGCGAGGCGACCATCGTAAGAAAAATGGGGTGAGAGTCGAACACACCATTGTCCGGAGGCAGCGCACGGTGCCTCAGTTTGCGGGCTCGACGAGGGGTTGGACATGAACGACGTTAACCGTAGCCCGGTGATTGTCAATTTGAGAGACGTCCAAGCGAGGGCCATAGAGGATCAGGTCGAGCTGAAGTTTTATAATCAACGGGCGGGAAGCCTCAACCAGCGCATCCCCCCGACGATGCGAACCTGGGGGAGCGTGACTTTGGAAGGTATCCCCGCCTTCCCCTTCGGTCTGGCCGAGGTCTTCATTAACCCGCACAAGTATCGCTACAAGAGTATCTTCATCAATGTGCCGGCTGGCCAGCCCGGCCTAATCGACGAAGCCTTTTTTGTCGACCCCGACCAAGTAAGGCCTACTTTCCGCGACTTTACGGAAATCCAGACGAATCAACGATGGATCGAACTTTGGCGACTCCTGCAAAACTCGGGGATCGCGAATGTAGCAGCTTGGAACGGCCTCAGCGATCGGCAAAAAGCCGGTCTTTTCAACCTCTACGCTAAGATGCAGCGAGAGGTTGTCGATGGCGACCGGCCCGTCTGGAGCTTCGTTGAGCGGATTACGGAGTTTCGACCAGCACGGGTCTTCGCGATGGTGCAAAACGCCTTGCACGACCTCGTCCGTGGCTACGTAACAGGCTTTCACCCGGTGCCCGGAGCGCTCCATGATTTTGGTGAGGGATGGCGCCTCGTCGATAGTTTCAAGACGCACGACCCGGCCGGGAATCTCCAACTGACTTTTGCGCAGAACGCCGCAGGCGAATGGAAGGCGGATATCGATATCGACGACCATCAAGGGATCGAGCATGCAGCGGACGTTTTGAAGCACAAGATCACGGGCAAGGATACCCATCCCTACGACATCCACCAGATCCTGACCTATTTCCAAGGGCTCGATCCGGGGTACCAACTGGTTTGATGGGAGGTTGTCTTCGGCAACGAAACTCGGAGAGTTTCTCCGCCGGCCGGCGCTCTTCGATCCTCGGGCGGGGCTGCTTCGAGGGGGAGTTCCTACAAAAAAGTTACTTCCCATGTCCAACAACTTCGACGCCATTATCCGAAGCGCATTAGAGGCCACCGTAAAGGGCAACCAGACTGCCGAAAAGTGCTAATCAACGGCAGGATTTCCTCGAAGTAGCAAGCGAATGGGGAGATGAGAATGACAGAACCTTTAGCCAATCACTGGGACAGCCATGCCGAGGAGTACGACGTGGTGATTATCGGGTCGGGATACGGCGGGGCCATTACCGCTGCGCGGCTCGCGACCGCGAACATCACGCCCAAGCGCCGCATTTGCATTCTGGAACGCGGAATGGAATGGATCCCCGGAACGTTTCCTGACGAGCCACTCGATGTCCTGCAGCATTTCCTGAGCCCGCTGAATCCGCTCGGCCTGTATGAGTTCGCGCGGTACAACGAAATCAGCGTGATCAAAGGCTCCGGCCTGGGCGGAACTTCCTTGGTGAATGCCAACGTGGCCATCATTCCCGAGGATGCGGTCTTTAACCGCGCCCCATGGCCGGCCGCCATCAAGATGAATGCCCTGCGCGAGTTTTATCAGAAGGCCGCGAATACGCTCGAGATCTCCGAGCACCCTCGCGGAGCAGACCTGCTGAAGATTAAGGCACTGAAAAAGCGAGGCGATCAGGATCCGGTTCGCAAATTCGAGCTCCTCAAGCTCGCCGTGAATTTCACCCGCGACGGAGTGGATGAGAATGGCGTCGAGCGCCATCCCTGCATTGACTGCGGCGACTGCGTGACCGGTTGCAATGTACGGGCCAAGAACACGCTCTACATGAACTATCTGCCCATCGCCAAGAACCACGGGGTCGAAATCTTCACTCAGGTGCGCGTGCTCTACCTCGAGAAGCTCGCTGCCGGTGGTTACCGCATCCATTACGAACGCTATGCCCCGCGCAATCCCATCCCGGAAGCAGGGGTGCTGCGCGCCCGCCAAATAGTTGTGCTCTCAGCGGGGTCGTTGGGTTCCACGGAGATCATGTTGCGCTCTCGCGAGCACGGATTGCAGTTGCCCAATACCCTTGGTATCCGATTCTCCGGAAATGGCGACTTCTTCGGCATCGCCTATAACAGTGACCAGCGGACTGACATCATGGGCTTCGGCAACCATCTCGATGACCCTGTGCGCTCGGCGGTGAAGGCTGGGCCGACGATCGTGGGCGTTATCCGGTATAACCTGACCAAGCCGCTCGATCAGCAAATGACATTCGAAGATCTCTCCGTGCCACGAGCGGGGGTCGAAGCGGCCCGGCGCGTGTTGGCCTTGTTGCCCGGAACCGATACCGACAATCGTCCCATTCTCGATTGGCCGGACAATCTGGAGGAAATGCGCCGGGTGGCCCGGGATCTCCAATTTGACGCGCGCGGGGCCCTGAATCACACCATGGCCTACCTGATCATGTCCGATGACGGTGCCAAAGGAACTATGTCGCTCAAGGACGACCGGCTGTGGATTGACTGGTCCAAGGCTGGCGATCAGCCCATCTTCAAGCAGATCGACAAAGAGGTGCTCGCGCACGCCAAGGCTCTGGGCGCAAAGTTCATCGGAAATCCGGTCTGGAGTTTTCTCCAGTTGCATCACCTGATTACCGCTCACCCCCTGGGCGGGTGTCCCATGGGCGATTCCCACGCCACGGGTTTGGTGGATGACCTCGGCCGGGTGTTTGACCCCAACGGCGCAAAGCACAACGGCCTATACATTGCCGATGGATCCATCATTCCAACTGCTCTCGGGGTCAACCCGTTCCTCACGATCTCAGCGCTTTGCGAGCGTATAGCCGATCATCTTATTCAGCAATTGCGCCAGTAGGCGCGGTGGTGTGGGTATGAACGTTAATCATCTGGAAGTGGTGGGCTATCGGCAGGACCAGTTGAACAAAATCTTTGATGCCGTGGAAACCGGACCGATCGCTTTGCTGTTCAACTCTGGGGTGCGGCGATACGACGTCCGCAGCCGGACCATTTTCAACGACACTGCGTGGAAAGGGTATTTCCCGGTCGGTCAAATCTTGAATGCCATTGCCGCCAATATTCAGGCCGGTTTCCGGAAACGCTTCTTCAAGCAGGACGGAGCCATCCACGGAATCACCAGCGACAGCGATTTCTTTCTCCAGGCCCGCAACACCGTCGAAGAAGTAGTGCTCACCGCCCCAAGGGGAAACCTCCGCCCGGGTCGGTACATTTTGCTGAAGTACACCGATTGGCAGTGGCGAGGGTTTTACGACGTGATCAAGGTGATCAACGACAAGCTGCTGATCGGCAAAGTTTTTATAGGGCTACCCTATCCCGGCGGCCTTGAACTCTTCACCTTCTCGATGGTTCGCGAATACGCGTTTGACGAGATGACCGTCGAGGACCACCGTGAGCTTTACGATGGCGTGGGCGTTGCTCCCGACCCGGCATCGCTCAAAGGCACCTGGAACCTCCGTGCCCTCGCCAACAGCAATCATCGCGCGGACGCGGCCCAGCTCTCTTTCGACGTAAAGCCCGACGGCAAGGTCGAAGCTCGCTACCTCTTCCTGCGCACGATCCAAGGCCAATCCCGGACGGAGATGGGTCCGGACCAACTCCGCCTGACCGATTTCACGCCGCTACACGACGAAATCCGTGCCCTCGACGCAAACTACATGCTCGGCAAGTGGATCACCGACCAGCGCCTGCCCTTCGGCCCCTTTTCCGTCGGGCTGCTTCAGGTGGAGCCGGCAGGGCCTGGACGGAGTCGCTTCGGCTTCTATTACACCTTGCGGCGTGCCGAGCCCGTGCGGCCTCCCACCGCCGCTCTCCTGGACAAAATCCTGAGCCGGCGCCTTGGCGTGGGTCTGACCTTTCAGGAACAGATGGACGGCTCCTTCTACGCGGGAGACGCGGATCGGAGCCCGGCTCACCTCCGCAGCTTGAACCCGGCCAACGGCAAGAAATGTCAGTTCAATGTGATCATGACCATCGCCGACTTGGACGCATTTGTGGCAAGCGCCGAGCATCGCGCCGAACTCACCGGGAACGTCCAACTTGAGGAATTTCACGGCGATACCCATCTCATCCTCCCTGTGGAGAAAGACAGTTTCTTCAACTACCTCATCCTCAACCCGGCCACCCGCGAGCACGAGATGCGCTACTACATCCGGTTCAAACACCGGGGAGCGATGTTTGTGCTCGACGGCACCAAGTTCATGCAGAAGGATGGCAAGGGCGACTTCGCGGAAATCTTGGACGACTACACCACCTTGTTCGTGCAAATCACGGCGGAGGACTCAGGCGCTGTGCAGGGTGTCGCCCTGATGAAATTCCGTGCCTTTGAATCTCTTGCCGCCGTGGCGGGCATGGCGCAGTTCGGGTTGTCCTTTACTGTGACCGGCACCGACGATCCACCGATCCAGGCTGCCGCCATCGCCAAATTCAACGCCATGACAACAAAATTCATCTTCGAGGAGTACAACCCCTTGGCGCCGTAGCCAAGCGACCTATCCGGAACGGCAGAGTCCTCGCTGCCATCCTGCGCAAGGTAGGAGAGTAGGCCATGTCACCAGCGCTCGAAGAGTACGACCTCCTCATTGTGAGCGACCTGCATTTGAGCGAAGGTCGCCACCCGGCGACCAAGAAGCTCTCGCTCAACGAGGACTTCTTTTTTGACGAGGAGTTCGCTCGCTTCCTCGACTTCCACGTGCACCGCGTGCCGGAACGCCCGCCCGGGAAAAAGTGGCACCTTATCATCAATGGCGACTTCCTCGATTTCCTCCAGGTCACGTCCATCGAGGGCGCTCCCCCTGAACTGAGCCGCGACCCCGACCGTCCTGACTACGGCCTGGGCTGCGGCGCCGCGGAAACCGTCTTCAAACTCAAGATCATTCTGGACGGCCATTGGCTGTTCTTCGAGGCGCTCGCTGAATTTATTGCCGCCGGCAACATTGTCACCATCGGCAAGGGCAACCACGACGTGGAATTCCACTACCCGGAGGTGCGCGAGGCATTCCGCAGCGAACTCCGCCAGCTCTACGCGAAGAAGCTCGACCGCGAGAATGACTCCGGCAAAGCCCACAAGCTCGCAAAGCTGACCGATGAGGCGATCCGGTTCCTGGACTGGTTCTACTACGAAAAAGGACTTCTTTGGGTGGAGCACGGCAATCAGTACGACAAGCTCAACTGCTTCAAGTATTGGCTCGCGCCCCTCCTGCCGAAAGTTCCGGGTCTCGCCCGGTCCCGCGCCGGCGACGTTGACCTGCCCTGGGGCTCGCTCTTTGTCCGCTACCTGTTCAACCGCGTCGAGACTGCTGTTCCATACGCCGACAACATCAAGCCGCAGTCGAAATTCATCGCCTGGTTTATCTCCTACCAGCCACTCCTCGCCGTCCACTTCCTCCTCCGCCACGGGACTTACATGCTCGCGAAGATGGCCCGCGCTTGGAGGCGGGTGCCGCCTGCGGATTACGCCAATCGCGAGGCCCAGCACCGCAAACGCCTGGGTGAGTTGGCCGGCGAGTGGCAGATTCCCGAGGCCCATCTCCAATACCTCGACAGCCCGAGCCTGCGCGCCGCAAGCGTCCTAAAGGAGCCGCGCGGTTGGTGGAGACTCTATGGCTGGCTGACTCGCCAATGGCGTTTCGTGGTCCCTGTGGTGGTTGTACTTCTTCTGCTGCCCCAGTTAAGCTTTCTTGCTCCCCTGTTCGACTGGCTCGATCGATTTCCCGCCGTTCATTACTGGTTGACAACCACTGCCGGCCCTTTTGTCCGCAAGGCAGTTTCCGTTTTTCGATGGTTGGCGGCAATTTCGGCTGCCGTAGCGATTCTTTTGCCTCGCCTGCGCTCCTTAGGCAAAGTTCGACTTAAACCGAAGAAAAAACTGAGCGAGCTTGCCCGGCGCGCCGGTCCGATCCGCGAGCGACTCAACGTTCGCTACGTCATAATGGGCCACACGCACGATACTGATCTCCAGTCCCTCGGCCCAAACGGACAGGAGTACTTCAACACCGGCACCTGGACAAAAGTCTTCCGGCCGGAGGAGGAACGCCTCATCAGCGACGAGAGCGAATTAGTTTTCGTGCAGGCGATGCGTCAGGCAAACGGCCTGAAGCTTAAACTCCTAAAGTGGGACGACCCGGCCAACCAGCCGCGTCTGGTCAAGCTGTTTCAGTAAGTAGGAGGTGCAAAATGCAGATGGTCATCATCGCCGTAACCTTCTTTCTCGGGGTAGCTTTCGGCATCGTCGCTGTGGTCGCCCTTTTTACAAGGCACAGGGAGGGGAAAGGCACCTTCAAGTTTGCCGGCGTCGAGCTTTCCGGCAGTGGCGCCCCCACTCTGTTTCTGTTCGTCGGGGCCGTTCTTATGCTGTCCGGGTTTGGCTGGGCCTCCAGCCAGAAAGAAGTGGCCGCAAAAGACAAAGAGGTAAAAGCGAAAACACACCAAGTAACCGAGGCGGTACAGGAAAAGACCCAGGCGGTTCGCGAGGCGGCAAAACTCTACCGCTCACTCGAAAAGCAGTTGCAGGTGAATCAGGAGCTTACCGCTCGGGTTCCTTCGGCAGCGCTCCAGTCCCTGAAGGCAACGCGACCTGAATTGATGGCGGCGCCAGTCTACCAGCCCTCAGCAAAGCTGCGCGCAGAAATCGCCAGGGTGTCCGCGCGGGAATAGCGGCCAAGCCTGTTCGGCAGCACCTTTCGCATCAAATCCGGGCGTGGACTTCGGCAAAGGATTGGTCAAGCAGGCGAATGGCTTCGTCCACCTCGGCCTTGCTGATGTTGAGCGGCGGCGAGAGCCGCACGACGTTGCCGTAGAGTCCACCCTTGCCGATGAGCAGCCCGCGGCTTCTGGTTTCTTCCATCAACTGTGCCAGAGCTTCCGGCGCGGGCTCTTTCGTTTTGCGGTCTTTGACCAATTCCAGCCCTTGCATCAATCCCATGCCGCGCACGTCGCCGATGAGGGCATGTTTCTGCTGGAGCTCTTCGAGCTTGGCTCGAAAGTAGCTGCCTACCTCGTGGGCGTTGTCCATGAGCCGCTCTTCTTCAATGACCTCGATCGTGGCGCGGGCCTGCACGGCGGTGACCGGGTTGCCGCCGAAGGTGGAGATGGTCAGGCCTTGGAAGGCGTCGGCAATCTCCGGTCTGGCAACGGTGGCCCCGACCGGCGCGCCATTGGCAATGCCTTTGGCGCAGGTGATGATGTCCGGCTCGACTTCCCAGTGTTCGATCCCAAACCATTTCTTCCCGGTGCGGCCGAAGCCGGTTTGCACCTCGTCGGAGATGAAAAGCCCGCCATACTTTTTCACGATGTTGAAGACGATCTTGAAATACTCCTTGGGCGGCGTAATGAAGCCTCCGACGCCCTGGATCGGTTCGGCGAGAAAGGCGGCGATCTTGCCCGAAGTGGTGGTCTGGATGACCTCCTCGACGTCTTGGGCACAGGCGACGCCGCAATCCGGGTAGGTCATGCCGAGCGGGCAGCGATAGCAATAGGGGCTGAGGGCATGAACGATTCCGAAGGTGATCACGCCCCCGCGGCGCCAGGGTGCCTGGGCGGTGAGCGATTTGGCGAGCTGCGAGCTGCCGCTGTAAGCGTGGCGCAGCGCCACCACCTCATAGCTGCCGGTGGCCATGCGCGCGAGCAGAATGGCGGCCTCGTTCGCCTCCGTGCCGCTATTCGTAAAAAAGCTTTTCTGCAGCTTCCCGGGCGTGATCTGGGCCAACTTTTCCGCCAGGCTGACAATGGCTTCATTGGGATAAAGGGTCGAGGTGTGTCCGAGCTTGGCCATTTGCTGGCTGACCTTGCTCGTGACTTTCGGGTGGCAATGGCCGACCGAGATCGTCAGGATACCGCCGAAAAAGTCGAGATACTTTTTCCCTTCAATGTCCCAGACATGATGGCCGGCAGCGTGGTCGGCTACGAGCGGCTGCTTGTAGTAGTTCGCGACACAAGGCCAGAGATATTCGCTGTGTTTGCGAAGGACTTCCGCTTGATCCAAGTGACCTCCGGAAAGGAAGAGAACGCGCCGGAAATCATACCGGAAGCAGCGACCCGCTGCAAACAGACGCCGCCGAATGGAGGAATCGGTTAGAATAGTGGCCTATGCTTGGCCCAGAAATGCCCGCCCGTCCCGGCCGGGCGCGGCGGATCACCGGCCAGTTTGGCCGGGCGCTCTTTCGTGTGTTCCACGGCGGTTCTGTTTCTCAAGCCCAGGCGGCTGCTTTTTTGATGTTGCTCGGTTTTTTCCCGCTTCTTCTGCTGCTCGCCAGCCTGCTCTCTTTATCGCCGACCCTGTCGGCAATCGCGTTTGAAATTGTGGAGACCCTCCAGTCGGTTCTTCCCCCGGGGAGCCGCCGCCTGGTCTTCGAATATTTCGATCGCCTGGCGGCTGAGCCGGTGCCTCCGTTGCTGTTTGGGTTAATCGGAACGATGCTGGTCGGCTCGCAGATTGTCTATACGCTGACGCGGGCGATGCAGGGGCTCTGTCCCGGTGCGCGCGTGCTGGGTTTCTGGAAGGGGCAGCTTCGAGCGCTGGGCCTGATGTTTGTCGTTATCGGCCCATGGGTCATGACCACTCTCCTCACGGTTTTCGCAAAACCATTCCGCGAGCGTTTGACGCAAGAGCTTGGATTGGTGCGACTGGTGCGATTGATCTGGGTGGCCGGTTATGCCGGCCTGGCCTTGCTCACCGCCATTCTGGTTCTGGTCTTGCTGTACCGCTGGGGCGTGGCTGCCCCCCAGCGCTGGCGGGACGTGCTGCCGGGAGCGGCGCTGGCAACAGTGCTCTGGTGGCTGGTCAATTCTGGCTTTGGGTACTACGTGCGTCGCGTGCCGGCCGTCAACGTAGTTTACGGGGGCTTCGCCGCGGTGGTCGGCCTGCTGTTCTGGATGTACTTGATGGCGATGGTGGTGCTGATCGGCGTTGCCTTCAATGCCGAACGCCAACCGCATCTTAAGCGCGAGCCGGGTACGCCCGATTGAATCTTCTTGACGGGCCGCCCATCCGGCGTTTGAGCAAGCGCTCGCGGTTGCCCGCAGGCATCCGAGCTGCAGGGAGTTCGGCGAAGGGAAAAACCTTCGCGTGCGCGGCCACTACCAGTGGACGGAACTCCCGGAGCTGAGAGCATTCAAGGACGCGGCCTGGGAATTGCGCCACAAGCGCGCCTTCGTCCACGGGGAGGAGGTCAAATGGGATACGATGGCCCAGGTTACCTGGTGTTTCCACGAGCGGATCACCCGGCAGAAGGAACAACACTGTTTTTTTGACGAAAATTTCGTGAACCCGTGGGGCTGCCGCTACGCGCTTTCAAACCTCGACGCCGAGCCCGGTGGCACCCGCCACCGGGTTTGTTCTTCGTCCCCAGGCAGGTGCCTGGGGGCTCGGCGCTTGGGGTGGCGAGAAACCCGAGTCTTCAGACGGGCTCTTTGGGCCGGCATATGAGAAAGGAAGCCAGCCGGTGAAATAGAGGAGTACAATATCAGCATGCGGGTGGCGGTTGAGTGCTATGCCGGTTACAAGGCCGACGAACGGCCGCAGAAGTTCACGATGCGCGGGCGGCCGTTTGAAGTGCTGGAAGTGCTTGACCGGTGGTACGACCCGGAAGCCATTTTCTTCCGCGTGCGGGCCGACGACGGCAATCTCTACATCTTGCGGCACGATGAAAGGGTAGGGGATTGGACGCTGGAGTCGTTTCGAGCCGCCCGCTGATTCCGTCTTTCACGTCTTAGCAGGATGCTGAAAAACGTCTAGGGTTGTCATTCCGAGGGTCGGTGGTCTTGGCCGACCCGAGGAATCTGCTTTTCGTTGAGCGTCCTGGAACCACAAGCAGATTCCCCGTCCCGAAGCTTCGGGACTGGGAATGACACGCGTCCCTTTTTCACTATCCTGTTAGAAACATTTGCTCCCATACACTCTCTCTGAGGAAGGTAATACCGATGCAAGCAACGATCGGGTTTGTCGGCTTGGGGACGATTGGCTTGCCCATGGCCGAGCGCCTATTGGGCCAGGGCTTTCCCATGGTGGTTTACAACCGCACTGCCGCCAAAGCAGATGCCATGGCGGCGCGCGGAGCGCGCCGGGCGGCTGACCCCGCCGAGGCCGCGGCCGTAGCAGACATCGTCATTACGATGGTGAGCGATTCGGCGGCGCTCCGGGAAGTTGCCCTCGGAGAAAGAGGAATTCTTTCCGGCCTGGCGACGGGGAACATCCACGTGGACATGAGCACGGTGGACCCGGAAACGACTGCCGCGCTCGCGGGAACATACCGCGAACAAGATAAATTCTTCCTCCATGCGCCTGTCCTCGGCAGCAAGCGGGCGGCCGCCGAGGGGAGCCTTCTGATTTTTGCTGGTGGGCCGCGCCAGGCCTATGAAAGATGCAGCCATGTTTTTTCCGCGCTGGGCAAGAACAGCTGGCATTGGGAGGAGGTGGCGCGGGCAACAAGGATGAAGCTGGCGTGCAACCTTCTCCTGGGCGGTCTTATGGCCGTTTACGCCGAAGCGCTGGTCTTTGCCGCCAAGGCGGGAATCGCTCCCTCCGATCTGATGGAAGTCATTTCTCTCTCCGCCCTGGCCGCGCCTAATTTTCAAAACAAGGGCCGCTCCATCAGCCAGCGGAACTTTGTCCCGAACTTCTACGCAAGTCACATGCTGAAGGACATGGACTTGATCCTTTCGGCGGCGGAGAAGCTGCATGTCTCCCTGCCGGCGACGGCGGCCGTGCGCGAACTTTTTCGCGCTGCGGTCTCGAGCGGCTTCGGGAGGGAAGACTATTCCGCCGTGGTCAAAGTCCTAGAAGAAGCCGCCGTATGCACGGTTCAAAAGGCGGCTGCGAGCGGCGCCGGTTAATTCCTGCGAGAACCCCTTCCAGTAGCGCTCGGCGCAAGATGGCCGGGTCGCTCAACGGGTGATCAGAATACATGCCCGGTGACGGGCCAAGCGCTGCGCTGGATGTGCCTTGCCGATTCGATTTAGCCGCGTGGCCGCAGGCCTTCGCGGAGGAGACTTCGCACCACGAAGAGAGCATTGGCCGGGCGCTCAGCCAGGCGCCGCATGAAGTAGGGGCACCACTCGGTGCCGAAAGGAACATAGATCCGCAGGGGATGCCGGCGCTCGACCAGGTATCGCTGAAGGTCGCGGCGGATCCCATAGACCATCTGGAATTCGTACTCCTCAGGGGTGAACCCGCGCTTGCTCAGAAGCTCTTCGGCGTAACGCACCATTCGCTCGTCATGCGTGGCGACGATGGGGAAAAACGAATCGGTCAAAATCAAATCCAGCAGCCGCCGATAATTTGAATCCACTTCCGATTTCCTCCGAAAGGCCACCGCTGCCGGCTCGAGATATGCCCCCTTCACCAGCCGGAGGCGCGGGCGTCCCGCAGAGCGGGACAACCGGCGCACGTCCGCCTCGCTCCGCCGCAGATAGGCCTGCACCGCCAGGGTGACCGGAACCTGGCTACGCGCCACCTGCTCGAACAGGCCGAGGGTGGGCTCCGTGTAGGCTGATCCCTCCATGTCAATCTCAAGCGTGCTGCCGGCCCGCTCGACGGCGGCAATGATTTCTTGCAAGAGGCGGCCGCAAAGTTCCCGATCAAAGTCCAGCCCAAGCTGGGTAAGCTTGACGGAGATATCGCAATCGAGTCGCGCCGCCGTGATGCGTTGGATCATTTCGAGATAACTGTCGCGAGCTCGCTCGGCTTCAGATGGCGTGGCGACGTTTTCGCCGAGATGATTCAGGCTGGCGCGAATACCGGCGCGGTTGAGCTGGGCGACGGCGGCGAGCGCGTCGTCAATGGTTTCACCGGTGACGAAGCGTTGGGCAAAGCCGTACTTCATGCCCCGGCGAGCAAGAGCGCCGGTAACCCTTTTCTTACTGGAGAGCCAGAAGATGAACTTGCGGATGAGCAAGGCATTCCTCCGGGGCGCGGGGAAGCAAGCGTTCGAGAAAAACCCTAGCCTCTGGGTGGTATCGAAACCAAGACCGAACAGGCAGCATGCCGGGAAACATATTGCGCCGTGGAGCCCAGCAAGATTTCGCGCAGGCTGCGTTTGTGATGGTAGCCGACCACGGCCAGGTCCGCCCCGATATCTTCAATCTCCTCGATCAACGTCTTGCCGGCCGTGCGGGCGCGATAGAACTTGAGCTCGATTTTGCGCCGGCGGCTGTGCCGCCGGATGGCTTTTTGAGCGGCCTGGCGGACATCCTGCTCTTCACCGACAATGGAAGGCGCGTCACTATCAAGGGGAGTAGCCTCAGGAATTTCTGTGATGTGAACGGCGGTAATCGTGGCCTGGGTGCCTTCCGCCATCCGGCAGGCCAGCCAGATCAGGTGGTCCGCATGCGAGGGTTCCTTCAACCCGACAAGGACCCGCTTCAGCTTCATTTCAGCTCCTTGTGGACTTCGGGGTTTGGGCGACAATGTGAAAGCCCGGCCGCTGATCGCTTCTTGCCGCCGGCCAGCGCCTCACGGGTAGCCCAGGGAGAGATTCCGCGTGCAGTTTACCCTGAAACGGGACGCTCCGCATCCCTCGACGCAACTTGACCTGGCGCGGCCGCCCCGGTTCAATCGTGGCCCATGCCCGCAGTCCTGCGCCGTGGGATACTGGGCATGGTAGGATAATGCGCTCCTGTAGGAGGCTCATTCATGGCAAGCGCGATTGTGACCGAGAAGCTCAGGACTGAATTCCGCAACGAACCCTTCACTGACTTCTCCAAGCCGGAGAAGAAGCGGGAAATGGAAGCGGCCTTGGCGAAGGTGGCCAAGGAGCTCGGCAGGGAGTATGACATCGTCATTGGCGAGGAGCGGATCCGCACGCCCGAGAAGAGCAAGTCCTTCAACCCCTCTCACAGGAACCAGGTTGTCGGAATCTTCCAGAAGGGTACGAAGGAACTGGTGGACAAAGCCGTGCAGGCGGCCAACGAGAGCTTCCGGAGTTGGAGCCGGGTTCCTGCCGACGAGCGCGCCGAATATCTGTTCCGCGCCGCCGAAGAATTGCGAAAGCGGCGTCTGGAAATGGATGCCTGGATCGTGTACGAGGTCGGGAAAACCTGGATGGAGGCGGAAGCCGACGTGGCGGAGACGATTGACTTCTGCGAATTCTACGGCCGGGAGATGCTGCGCCTGGCGCCGCCGCTGCCGCTGACGCCGATAGCGGGCGAGCGAAATGAGTTGCGCTACATCCCGCTGGGCGCGGGAGCGATCATTCCGCCATGGAATTTTCCGGCAGCGATCATGGCCGGCATGACGCTTGCGTCCATTGTCACCGGCAATACGGTGGTGCTGAAGCCATCGAGCGATTCTCCGACGGTGGCCGCCCGGTTCTTGGAAGTCATGGAGAGCGTCGGCTTGCCGCCCGGGGTGATCAATTTTTTGACCGGAAGCGGGGGCGCGGTCGGCGACCCGCTGGTAGCGCATCCGAAGATTCGCTTTGTCGCGTTTACGGGATCCAAAGAAGTGGGGTTGCATATCAACGAGCTGGCGGCAAAGGCGCAGCCCGGGCAGATCTGGATCAAGCGGGTGGTGGCCGAGATGGGAGGAAAGGACGCCATCATTGTGGACAAGGATGCTGACCTCGACCAGGCGGTGGAAGGGGTGGTTGCCTCGGCCTACGGCTACCAGGGTCAGAAGTGCTCGGCCTGCTCGCGAGCGATTGTGGTGGCCGATGTTTACGACACTTTCCTCGACAAATTGAAAAAGCGAGTCGGGCAACTGAAGGTCGGGCCGGCTGAGGATCCGTCGAACTACATGGGGCCGGTGATTAACGAGACGGCGATGAAGAGTATTTTGGACTACATCGAATGGGGAAAGAAGGAGGGCCGGATGGTGGCGGGCGGCGGGGTTGTCCCGGGCGAGGGTTACTTCGTTCAGCCCACTGTCATAGCCGACCTGTCACCCAAGTCGCGCGTCGCCCGGGAAGAAATCTTCGGTCCTGTGCTCGGGGTGCTCAAGGCAAAGGATTTTGAGGAGGCGCTCGCCATCGCCAACGATAGCGAGTATGGCCTGACGGGCGCCGTGTACACGCGCTCGCCGCAAGAGATGGAAAAGGCCCGCGAGCTTTTCCACGTCGGAAATCTCTATTTCAATCGGAAGTGCACCGGCGCGCTTGTCGGCGCTCATCCCTTTGGCGGCTTCAACATGTCGGGCACCGACTCGAAGACCGGCGGCAAGGATTATCTGCTGCTTTTCTTGCAGGCGAAGACAATCGCGGAGAAGATAACGATGTAGCGGACGGCCCGCCTTTAGACGGTGTAGTCGCATTCCCAAACGATTTTTGCCTGACCGGCCCGGGCGCCAAAGGCAAACTCGCGGCAACTCTCTTCTCGCTCCTCGGCCGAGGATGCTCGTATGACCCTTTCCTTTATTTTCTTTCGCGATGGCCGGGTGCGCGCCGGATGGCGGTTGCTGATCTTTTTGGTGGTTTTGATTGGCATTTCTTTTGCCATCAGCCGAGGGGTTCGGCTCACCGGACTCCGCTTTGCTCGCACGGCCGCGGAGATGGAAACCCAAACGTATCGCATCCTTTTGTTGAGGCAATTCCTCGCTCTGCCGGCGTTGTTCCTTGCCACGTATTTTATGACGCGCTGGATTGACGGCAGGCCTTTCCGTTCTGCCGGACTGCATTTGCATCGCACCTGGGGAAGGCAGCTCTGGTTCGGATTCTGGTTGGGCAGTGTCCTGATCTCGGTGGTGTTTGGAGCGATCTATCTTGGACGGGGATTTTCCATCGAGGCGGTCGTTATGGGTGGCGGGGCGCTGGTGGTGGCGCTGCTGGTGAACCTTGTCTTCTTCTTGATGGTGGGCGTAACGGAAGAGTTTTTGTTTCGAGGGTATTTTCTTCAGGTGCTTTCGGGCGGAGTGGGTTTCGCGGCGGCGGTGGCGATCAGCTCTTTGCTGTTTGGCCTCGGACATTGTTTTGGACCGCGGCAGAATCTCCTGGGGGGGTGAATGCCGGGCTGGTGGGCGCGCTTTTTTGTCTCATGGTCTATCGCGCCCGATCCCTCTGGATTCCGATCGGGGCTCACGCGGGTTGGAATTTCTGCGAGAGCTGGCTCTGGTCGGTGCCGGACAGCAGCTACATGTTTCCCGGCCATTTGTTGAAGGTGGGAATCCATGGGCCGCAATGGCTGACGGGCGGAAGCGATGGCCCGGAAGGAAGCGTGGTTACTTGCCTCGTCCTTGTGCTCGCGGCGGTCTTCGTCTGGCGAGCGCGCCGCTTTGAAGGCGAGCCGGAGAGCCACGAGATGTGGAATCGCTTCGTCTCAGCACATGTAGGGGCTGGCCTTCAGGCCGCCCCAAATCGGGCAAGCCCCCAAATCGGGCAAGCTGAAGCTTGCCCCTACGATATCGGATGGCTGCGGTCAGGCCGGCAGATCTTGCAAGGGATGAACCCGGCCTTCTTGGCTTCCTCTGCGGTAGAAAATTCGATGCGATTGCGCGGGGCGATTTTCTGCGCCCAGGTACACGCCGCGACGTGATATTTCTTGCTGTTCTTGTTTCCCAGATAGGCCTTTTCGGCCGCCAAGGCAGCGATTGTGATCGCAGCCAGAAAAGCCATGACGACGAATGCCGCTATCACTCTTTTCGCTGCCATAGGGGTTGCTCCGCCGAACCAGAATCGAAAAAGCGCCGCGCGGCGAGAGAAATTCCAGGGCGGCTGTCGCCTGCCCGCCCGCGCGCATGCGTTCATCCGGCTGCCGGTAAACGAAAGTAACAAAACAAATGAATCGTTCGTACCATTGCCGGGGCAAGCATGAATCTTAGAATCGAGTTGACTTAACTCCACGAGTGCTCGCTCAATTGACCTCCCAAGGGGCCCCGCCGGGAACGGGGCCCCACCTCTTTTAAGCCATAGCGCGGACACATTCTATGCCGTTCCCGATTTGGGAGGGGGACATTCGGTACCGCAGTACTATTGCCGGCATTAGGGCGACAGTCGAGAGTAGAGCGAACGAATGAGCTCCCCCTAAGCCTCTTCTCCCCTTCCGGCCCAGCCGCCCCAGTGAAGCCTGCGATGAGGAAATTTACCGGTCTTGTAACGCTCGTTCTTCTGGCCGCAGAGGTGGTCTTTGCCGCCAATGACCTGGCTGAAATGGAAGCCATCGCCAGGAGCGCCGCCCTGGAAAGAGTGGAACTTTCCCGGGCGGGAGCGCCCCTCGCTCGAATCGTCGAAAAGCTGGGCGGCTCGCGTGAAACCGCGCAGATCACGCGACATCAGGCGGTATTCCTTTTCCCCGGCGCCTTGAAGGTTCGGGTCCGCGTGAGCGACTATCTCTTGCACCGCTTTGGCATGGAACAGATCGGCATCTGTTACGAACTGGAAGGCAAGGGCGTGGCCTTGACCGACTTGCCGAGGGAATGGGGAAGGCCTTATCGAGTGGAGGCTGGCGCGGACGGGCACGTTCGATTCTTTTATGCGCGGCCGTTTCCCGAACCGGCTTCAGCGCAAGTTGTGGTGAGCTTCGGTCGGGCCACCCGGAGAATTGTCAGCCTGATCTTTATTTTCTGGATGCGGGTCTAGCCCTGTACGGCTAACATTCGCAGACCAACCACCCTCCCATCGAAGGGAAGGAAGATCGCGAAAGCCTGCCCGGGGGCCCTCAGGCGCGAAGGCAAGAGAGGCGCGCAACCATCGGAAAGCGCGCCGGCATCCCTCCGGAAATTCTCCTGGTTTCGATGGCGCGCCCCATCGCCATCTGGCGTGGATGTTGGCTCGTGCAAGCTTGCTGCGCGTTCAGGAGGGGAATGCCGTAGAAACAGCCGGCGGGGTGTCTCTGCGGATAGAACTCGATCCCCTACAGGTGCATCCGACCTTCGCCCGCCAGGAGCAAGCGGGAAACGAAAAGGGCGCTTAATATCTTCGCCGGGAGGAACCGCCTGAATCGCGTCCGCCGCGTCCACCCCCGCCGCCAAAATCGCGTGGTGGTCGCGCTTCGTTCACGATCAGGTTGCGGCCCATAAAATTCTGGCCGTTCAGCTTCTCAATCGCAGCCCGTGCCTCGTCGTCAGAATTCGTCTCAACAAAACCGAATCCTTTCGGATTTCCAGTCATGCGGTCACGAATCAAAGTAACGCTGGCGACTTGCAAACCAGACTGTTCGAAAAACGCTCGCAATTCCTCTTCAGTTGTCGCGTAGGGGATGTTCCCGACGTAAAGCTTCTTCAAGGTCCGTCCTTTCTCAGGTTGGGGCCTGCACCAAATCACTGAAGAGGCAGAATGGCACGAGCCGGAAAGCCAAGCAGCGTCGGGCAGGCAATCTGACGCTTCAGCGCAACCCCTATCCTCCCTCAGGCGACGGTGGCGCGTCAACCCCTCAGGCAGAAATTGTTGGCCCCCGGCCCAGACCCTGCGCCTTGCGGGGAAGAGAAAGGAAGGATCGCGGCCAAGGGCATGCTTCGGCGCTCCGCCGAAACGCAGAGTCAGGACGATTTATGGGCGGAGAGCGGTGGAAGGTGATTCTCGCTGATAGAACGGGCCAGCCAGCTTTGGGATTTCACAATGGAACTGGTCCCTCGTTTGGTTCCTGGTACGTTATGACAATGCGCTGAAAATGCAGGCAATTCCCTCCTCGCCGCGTGGCCAGCAAGGTGCATTAGCAAAAGCCCGAGGTATAGAAATGTTGGAACGTCGTCGAGCGAAGCGCTTTATGCTGTGCCTTCGAGCGGTCGGCCAGTATAGGGAATCCCGCCATCAATTAGTTGAGCTGCGCGGCGAGACCTTCGATGTGAGTCGCCTCGGCGTCTATCTGGTGACGGACCGGATCGTCCCTGAGGGCACGCCGATCGATCTGGAATTGGAGCTTCCGATAGCGCGGGAGGAGGGAGATTGCGTTCGTGTCCGATGCCGAGCGCGGGTGGTGCGCACCGACCCGGCAGGGCAACCTGCTCTCCCCACGCCCATGGTCGGCCTGGCTTGCGCCATCGAACAAATCTACTCCTATGCCGGCCTGAGCGATGACACCGCTTGCCTTGCCGCCACAGCATGAACTGGCCGGATTTGGTTTCCACTGCCTGGCGAGGCCGGTTCCATGTGGCCTCCCGAAACTCCGGCATCGGGACTGGCACCGCGCTGGGTCGAGCACTTAGACAGGCGCTCGGCTGTTTTGGCGGCGGTCTCTCAACCGGCGCCTTCGCCCAACGGCCGTAGCCGTACTTTTCTTGAGAGTTTCATCCTGGGCCCGGCCATCATCTGACCATCAGAAGAGAACAGCGAGGAGAGTGTTATGTCCGGCGAGGCAGGTGGCGTGGTCTCGCCTACCACCGTTCTCCTTCGGCAAGGCCTTGGGGAGAGGAAACGGTAAAAACCTCCGCCGCCACCCGCTCACCGGACCTACTGGAACGAAAGTCAGTCGAATAGAACAACTATAGGA
>DATBWB010000018.1 GCA_036514995.1 Candidatus Acidiferrales bacterium | reverse complement strand
CTCGGGGCCGATGCTCGGCTTTGGAAGGGCGGGGCTTTAGCCCCGCCACAACAGGAGCAGAAAAAAAGGGCTTTAGCCCCTGAAGCCAAATGGCACGACCAAAACATCGGACAAAATCAGGAGCAACGTACTTTGTAACGACCAACACCTGGAAAAGGCGCGAAATATTCCGCAAGGCGACAGCCGCTGAGGTGGTTGAGCAGAAAATCTGTGAATACCGCGACAAGGGCTTCTACCACGTTCATTGCTACGTGGTCATGCCCGAACACTTACACATTATCCTCACACCGAGCGAGACTACCACGCTGGAGAAAGCTGTGCAGCTTATCAAGGGCGGGTCTTCTCACGAGATTGGCAACAGGCTCCATGGCCGCTTCCCCATCTGGCATGCCGGATTCACTGAGCATCAGATTCGGGACGAAGCGGATTACTACTCGCATGTCGCATACATCGACATGAATCCGGTCAAAGCGGGGTTGGTGCAGAAGCCAGAGGAATACTCGTTCTGTTCCTCGCATGGGAGATACAAATTGGATCCTTGCCCAGTGGCTTCAGGGGCTAAAGCCCATGAAGAAGGAACTTCATGTACGGCGGGGCTGAAGCCCCGCCCTTCCGAAGCAACAACCGGAAAGAGCCGCGATAAATAAATGCCCAAGCGGACTGACATCCACAAAATCCTGATCATCGGCTCGGGGCCGATCATCATCGGCCAGGCGTGCGAGTTCGACTACTCGGGGACGCAGGCCTGCAAGGCGCTCCGGGCCGAGGGCTACGAAGTTGTGCTGGTCAATTCAAACCCCGCGACGATTATGACTGACCCGGAGTTTGCCGACCGCACCTACATCGAGCCGCTCACCAAGGAGTACCTCGAGCCGATCATCGCGCGGGAGGGTGTGGATGCGCTTCTTCCGACCGTAGGCGGGCAGACGGGCTTGAATTTGGCCGTCGAACTGGCCGAAAGCGGCATCCTGGACAAGTTTGGCGTCAAGCTGATTGGCGCGTCGCTCCGAGCCATCAAGGTGGCCGAAGACCGCCTGTGGTTCAAGGATGCCTGCCGTAAGGTTGGACTGGACGTGCCGGAATCATCGCTGGTGACCAACGTTTCTGACGCTCTGCGCGTGGCCGATGATTTGGGCTACCCGGTGGTGATTCGCCCGTCGTTCACGCTCGGCGGCACGGGTGGTTCGATTGCCTTCAACCGGGAGGAATTTGCCGAGGCGATCGCCCGCGCGCTCGATGCCAGCCCGGTGCACGAGGCGTTGATCGAAGAGTCGGTGCTGGGCTGGAAGGAGTTCGAGCTCGAGGTGATGCGCGACTTCCGCGACAACTTCGTCGTCATCTGCTCGATCGAAAACTTCGACCCCATGGGCATCCACACGGGCGACTCGATCACGGTGGCGCCGGCGCAGACGCTCACCGACAAGGAATACCAGATGATGCGCGATGCCGCGGCGCGCATCATCCGCGAGGTGGGCGTCGAGACAGGCGGGTCGAACATCCAGTTTGCCGTGCAGCCGGAGACCGGCCGCATGGTCGTCATCGAGATGAACCCGCGGGTATCGCGCAGCTCGGCGCTGGCCAGCAAGGCCACCGGGTTCCCCATCGCCAAGATTGCCGCCAAGCTTGCGGTCGGGCTCACGCTCGACGAAATTCCGAACGATATCACCCGAAAGACCCCTTCCTGTTTTGAGCCGACGATTGACTATGTGGTGGTGAAAATCCCAAAGTGGCAATTTGAGAAATTTCCGGGCGCCGACGATACCCTGGGCACCGAGATGCAGTCGGTGGGGGAAGTGATGGCGATGGGCCGGACGTTCAAGGAAGCGCTGCTCAAGGGGCTGCGTTCGCTCGAAGCGGGAAGCCGCTGGCAGCCGGCGAAGACGGACGAGCGTTCCATCCAGGACCATCTCACGGTGGCGCGCCCTGACCGGATTCATTGGTTGCATCTGGCTCTCGAACGCGGGTGGGATATTTCTCGGGTGCAGAAGCTGACCGGGATTGATCCCTGGTTTCTCGACCAGCTCAGCCAGATCGTTGCGTTGGAGAAGCGTGTCGCTCGGAGGGGCCCGAAGGAGTGTGAGGCGGAACTCCTGCGCGAAGCCAAGCGCGCCGGCATCTCCGACGAATTCCTGGCGCAGGCGTGGCGCAAGACCCCTCAGGCCATCCGCGAGCTGCGCAAGAAGCACGGTATCGAAGCGGTGTTCAAGCGAGTGGACACGTGCGCCGCCGAATTTGAGTCAACCACGCCGTACCTGTACTCGACTTACGAGGACGAGGACGAATCGGCGCCGACGAAGCGCGAGAAAATCATGATTCTGGGTAGCGGCCCCAACCGCATCGGCCAGGGAATTGAATTCGACTACTGCTGCTGCCACGCCGCCTTCGCGCTCAAGGAAGACGGCTACGAAACGGTCATGGTGAACTGCAACCCCGAAACCGTTTCGACCGACTACGACACCTCCGACCGTCTCTACTTTGAGCCGCTCACGTTTGAAGACGTGATGGCGGTTTTCGATCGGGAAAAGCCTCAAGGCGTGATTGTCCAGTTCGGCGGGCAGACTCCGCTGAACCTCGCGCTCGACCTCAAGCGAGCCGGCGTGCCCATCATCGGGACAACGCCGGAATCAATTGACCTTGCCGAGGATCGCCGGCGATTCGGCCGGCTGCTCGAGCAGGCGGGCATTCCCCAGCCGAAAAACGGAACGGCGACAACACCGGAAGAGGCTTCACGGTTGGCGAAAGACATTGGCCTGCCCGTCCTGGTCCGGCCCAGCTACGTGCTTGGCGGCCGGGCCATGGTGATCGCCTATGATCTGGCGACGGTGGAAGCTTACGCGAAGATGGCCGCGGAGCTGGGTCGCTCCGCCGGCCTCGCTTCGAGCGCCCGGCCGATTTTGATTGATCAGTTCCTCGAAAACGCGATCGAGGTGGACGTGGATGCGCTTTGCGACGGCGAAGATGTGCTGATTGGCGGGATCATGGAACACATCGAGGAAGCAGGGATTCATTCCGGCGATTCCTCGTGCGTCCTGCCGGCCGTTTCGCTTCGATCCGAGCAGCTTGCTGCTCTCCGCGGCTACACCGTGCAGTTGGCCGGAGCGCTCGAGGTGGTGGGCCTGATGAACGTCCAGTATGCCATCCAGAACGGGAAAGTCTTTGTGCTGGAAGTGAACCCGCGGGCGTCGCGGACGGTGCCGTTCGTGAGCAAAGCGACGGGCTATCCCCTGGCGAAAATTGCGGCGCGCTTGATGACCGGCCGGAAATTGAAGGACCTTGGCCTGCCCGGGGGGGAGCTGCCCACCAAAGAGTATTACGCGGTGAAATCACCGGTCTTTCCCTTCGCAAAATTTCGCGGTGTGGACACCATTCTGGGGCCGGAGATGCGCTCGACCGGGGAAGTGATGGGCATCGCCACCCGTTTTGGCGCCGCCTTTGCCAAGGCCCAATTGAGCGCCGGACAAAAGCTGCCGCTTCCGGCCGGAAATGGCGGCGCTGTCTTCCTCAGCGTGAACGATGCGGCCAAGCCGGCGGCGGTGGAAATTGCCCGCAACCTTGCCCAAATGGGCTTTCGCGTGGTGGCCACCCGGGGCACAGCGGCGGAGTTGGAGAGAGCCGGCCTTCCGGTTGAGGTGGTTTTCAAGGTGAACGAAGGCCGGCCGAATGTGGTGGATTGGATCCGGAGCGGGCAAATCTGTCTGATCATCAACACCCCATTGGGATCGGAGTCGTTTTTCGACGAGAAAGCGATTCGCCGCGCCGCCGTGCGACACACGGTACCCTGCATCACCACCATCTCAGCCGCCCGGGCAGCCGTGGCGGGCATCGCTGCTATGGAAAAGGCGGAGTTGGAGGTATCGAGCTTACAGGAACTGCACGCTCGAGCCGGGCTGGCCAGCCGGGCCACGGCGGCATCCCCCGATTCTTAGAGCCGGTAGCGTTTTCCCCAGCCGGTCATTCACGTCGCTCATTCCCGCTGATCATACATTCGATGTTCGATCGCCATCGGCCCGGCTGGCCATTTCTACTCTGCGCTGCGGCATGCGCCGGGTAGAGCCGTCCGGTTGGAAAGTTTCTCGGCGACCCGGCTGGGATGGGGGTAAACTGGATGGCGCGTCGGGTCGAAGGGCAGGCAGACGGCATCGAACCCGAACCGTTTGTTTGTGCAATCTGCTCTTGGAAGCCGATGTTGCCCGCGAAGGGGCAGGCATGGCGAGCGCCCGGAACAGGGATGAAAGACTAATGATTGACCTCATGGACGGCATTGACCTGAAGGGAATCTTTCCGCCGATCACCACGCCGTTCGACAGCCGCGGCGAATTGGCGCTCGATCGGCTGCGGGCGAATCTCATTCGTTATAACCCAACCGGACTAAAGGGCTACGTCGTGGTGGGCTCGACCGGCGAGTCGGTTTATCTGACCGAGTCGGAGGTTCTGGCAGTGTGGGACACGGCTCGGGAGGCAGCGGCGCCGGGCAAGACCTTGATTGCCGGCACCGGCGTCGAGTCCACCCGCGAGACCATCGCCCGCACCAACCGCGCAGCCGCCGCCGGCTACCGGGCGGCGCTGGTCAAAACGCCCCACTACTTCAAACCGCAAATGAACCCTGTGGCCATGGCCGCGCACTTCCGGGCGGTTGCCGACGCTGTCAAAATCCCGATTCTTGTTTACGTGGTTCCACAGTTTACCGGAATCGCGCTCGAGGCGGGCGAGGTCGCGCGTTTGAGCGAGCATCCGAACATCATCGGCATCAAAGAAAGCTCGGGCAATGTCCAGCGTGTGGCAGAAATTGCGGCGCAGTCTCGGCCCGGCTTTCAGGTGTTGGTGGGGTCAGCGCCGACGCTCTATCCCTCGTTGGCGGTGGGTGCGGTAGGGGGAATCCTGGCGGCAGCCTGCTGCCTGCCCGAGCTGTGCGTGGACATTCATGAGGCGTTTTTCCGCGGAGAGGCAGACAAAGCCCGGAATCTCCAGCAACTCTTGCTCGAGCCGGCCCGAGCGGTGACATCGGCCTGCGGCATAGCCGGGCTCAAATATGCCATGGAACGATTTGGCTACTATGGCGGGGCGGTGCGTTCGCCGCTGCAGCCGCTTACGGCCGAGGAACGCAAATATCTCGACAACGTATTTGCCCGCCTCGAAACACGCTTCGAAGCCACCCGCTAGCCCCGGCTTCGCGGCGCAGGCAAAGGGTTAGCGTCTTCGACCGAGCTTCTTCATCCAATCGAGAAAGCTGTCTTGTCGCGGGGGCGTGGTCTGGCTATCATGAGCGCGCTGATGGAGTGCCGCTGTTTGCCGTTTACCGTCGTTCCTCGCACCACGCGGCTCTATGCCGACTATCTCTACGACTTTCCCCGGGTGCAGAAGTTCTACGCCTATCCGCCGTTTGAGGAAAGTTCGCTCCAGGCAGCAGCCAAAACGATCCCGCGCCATGTCGCCATGCGAAGCGAAGTGGCTGCGATCCTGCGCGAGCACAACGAGCGCTTTGGCGGCGGGCCGGCTGTCATCGAGGCCGTCAACCGGCTGGCCGACGGCAGCGTGATGGCCGTTGTGACGGGCCAGCAAGTAGGGCTCTTTAGCGGCCCGGCCTACACGATTTACAAGGCAGTGACCGCCATCCGCCTGGCGCGAGAGCTTACCGCCCGCGGCATGGAAACGGTTCCCGTTTTCTGGATCGCCGACGAGGATCACGATGTCGCCGAAGTGAACCACACCTATTTCTTGGACGAAGTCTTCGAGTTGATTCGCCTGGAACACGGATCCCCGGCGCGCCACCTCAGAGTGGGGGACATCGCTTTCGATTCGGGCATCGGCAAACTGACGGAGCAGGCAGCGAAGATCGCGGGCGGCGAGGTCGCCCGATGGCTCAAGGAGTGTTACCGCGAGGGTGAGACCTTCGGGAGCGCCTTCGGCAAATTGATGGCGCGCCTCTTTTCCGATTTTGGCGTGGTCTTGCTCGACGCCATGGATGCTCGGCTGCACCGGCTCGGGCTGGCTGTCTTCCGGCGCACTGTCGAGGAATCTTCCGAACTCAACCGGGCTCTTCTCGCGCGCGGCCAGGAACTCGAAAAGGCCGGCTACCACGCTCAAGTCAAGGTCCGCGAGCAGACTTCGCTGCTGTTTGCGATGGTGAATGGGCGGCGCGTGCCTCTGCGGAGGAAGAATGGGAATTTTGTCTTGGAGGACGGCCTGCGCCTTTCCCCTCGGGAGGTCCTGGACTGGATGGAGCGGGCCACGGGCGACTTTTCGCCGAATGTTTTGCTCCGACCGATTCTGCAAGACACCCTGCTGCCCACCGTCGCCTACATCGGCGGGCCGGCTGAAGCGGCCTACTTTGCTCAGGCCAACACCTTGTACGAGCGGCTCCTGAAGCGCATGCCGGTCTTTTTTCCGCGGGCCAGCTTCACACTGGTCGAACCGCGAACCGAGCGGCTCCTCGCAAAGTATGGTCTGTCCGTGGAGGATGCGTTCCGCGGGCCACAGCGCCTCGAACGAGCGATCGCTTCCGCTCGACTGCCGCGAGGATTGAAGTCCAGCCTGGCGCGAGCAGAGAAGAAAATCGGCGAAGCGCTCGATACGCTCGGCGGCGGATTGGAGAAGCTGGACCCGACCCTGGTGGGAGCGGTTTCGACCGGACGAAAGAAAGTTCTCTACCAGCTCGAAAAGCTACGCCATAAGGCGGCGAGAGCCGAAGCTAGCCGCGCCGAGATCGCCCGGCGGCACGCCCGGATGCTGCAATGCGCCTTGTACCCGCACCATGCGCTGCAGGAGCGGGTGATCAATTTCTTGCCTTTCCTCGGGAGGTACGGAAAAACGCTGCTCGAGCAGCTCATCGAGCAGGTCACTCTTCGCGGGGGCGACCACCAGGTCATCCGGCTCTAGCGCCGTTCGCACTTTTGTTTCTTCCGAGTCGCAGACATCCCACCGTGTTTCCCCGCGAGGGTTCACCACGAGTGGCCCGCCGGCGCACCCGGCCGATTTCAGGAGCCTTCTCGCCGTGGTACAATCGCGCTTTGATTTGCGTTCATTCTCAGCCATGTTTTGGAGGAAGGCTCATGAAGGTCACCCCGGGAAAGCAGAAAGGTTTGCAGGCGGTTTCCGATTCCCGCAGCGTCATCGCCGCCGCTGCCATGGATCAGCGGGGCTCGCTCCGCAGCGCCATCGCCAAGGAAAAGGGCGTGGATAAGAAGGCCGTCACCCCGGAGATGATGGCCGAGTTCAAGGAAGCCGTCGCCCGCGTATTGACGCCGCACTCGAGCGCCATCCTGCTCGACCCGGAGTACGGCCTTACCGCTGCCAGGATGCGCGCGAAGAATGCCGGCCTGCTGCTGGCCTACGAGAAGAGCGGCTACGACAACACGCAGCCCGGCCGCCTGCCCGACCTGCTCGACCACTACTCGGTGCGGCGTCTGGTCGAGGCCGGCGCCGATTGCATCAAGATTCTGCTCTACTACACGCCGTTTGACCCGCCCGCCATCAACGAGACCAAGCACGCCTGGGTCGAGCGCATCGGCGCCGAATGCGCCGCCCTCGACGTCCCCTTCTTCCTCGAATTTGTCGGTTACGAGGAAGGACTCGACGAGAAGGGCATCGAGTTTGCCCGCAAGAAGCCCGAAGTGGTCGCCAAGAGCATGGAGGAGTTCTCCAAGCCCCGCTACGGCGTGGACATCATGAAGGTGGAAGTCCCGGTCAATATGGCTTTCGTCGCCGGCACGCGTTCCTGCAAGGGCGAATCGGCTTACAGCAAGGAACAGGCCAAGGACTTGTTCCGCAAAGCCGCCGCGGCCGCGGGAAGGCCCTTTATCTACCTCTCAGCCGGCGTCAGCAACGAGACGTTCAGCGAAAGCCTGGAGCTGGCCGGAGAATCGGGCGTAAATTTTTCCGGCGTGCTCTGCGGTCGCGCCACGTGGAAAGACTCCATTCCCATCTACGGCAAACAAGGGGTCAAGGCGCTCGAAGACTGGCTCGCCAATCAGGGAGTGAAGAACATCAGGAACGTGAACGACCGGCTGAGCGCTGCCAAACCGTGGTTCAGCTTTTACGGCGTCACCTCCGCCGCCGCGCTAAGCTGAATCCGTTGCATCGAAAAGGGCAAAGGGGGAGCGTACCCGCTTCGCCCTCAGTCGCTCGCCCGCAATCAGGAATGATGAAGCCAGCAGGCCAGCATGCGAAGCAGCCGGCGCGCGGCCTGACCCGCGTGCTCGAGGTCAAGACCGCGCGGCGCACCGAGCTCGTCGAAATCACCCGCGAGGTCGAAAAGCTGGTCGTCGAATCAGGCTGCCAGAGCGGCGTCTGCCACCTCCACGTGCCGCACACCACCGCCGGCATCACCATCAACGAAAACGACGACCCCGACGTGCCCCGCGATATCGAGGCTGCCCTCGATCGCCTGGTGCCCAAGGACGGCCCCTACAAGCACTGGGAGGGAAATGCCGACTCGCACATCAAATCCACCATCGTCGGTTGCACCCAATCCGTTCCCATCGAGGGCGGCAGGCTCGTTCTGGGGAAATGGCAAGCCATCTTTTTTTGTGAATTTGACGGACCGCGCGACCGGCAAGTGAACGTCAAGATCATCCGCGCCTGACCGATGGAAATCCACAGTGCATTCCCACGAACCCTCGGCATCTACCTGCAGGTGCCCTTCTGCCGGTCCAAGTGCGCCTATTGCAACTTCGATTCGGGCGTTTATTCGAAAACAGTGCAGGCTTCCTACTTTACCTGCCTTGGCAAGGAGATCACCTCGGCGCGGCGCTGGCTCAACCAAGCGGGCGTGGACACGGCCCTGTTCGATTTGCCGGTGGACACGATTTACCTCGGCGGCGGGACGCCGAGCCTTTTTGAGGACGAGCTGGCCTGCCTGATGGCCCGGCTCGGACGGAACTTCCGGTTCATGCCCGAAAGAGAGGTGACGCTCGAAGCCGACCCGGAAACGGTCACCCGCGAACGCGCCGGGCGATGGCGCACAGCCGGGTTCAATCGTATCAGCCTGGGAGTGCAATCGTTCGAGGACGACGAACTCAAAGCGGTGGGGCGGCGGCATCGCCGGCATGACATTGTTTCGGCGGTGGCTGGACTGCGCGCTGCCGGCTTTGAGAATATTTCTTTCGACCTGATCGCCGGGTTGCCGCACCAGACGCGCTCCAGTTGGAATGAAAATCTGGCCTGGGTGGAAAGGCTCGGGCCCGCGCATGTTTCCGTCTATGCGCTGGAAGTGGATGAAGGAAGCCGGCTCGGACGAGAAATGCTCTCCGGCGGCCGGCGCTACCACGCGCAGGAAGTCCCCGACGAAGACCAGATTGCCGATTTCTATGAAGCGGCGCGAACGGGACTCGCCGGGTTGGGATACGAGCACTATGAGATTTCGAACTTCGCCCGGCCGGGTTGCGCCTCGCAGCACAACCTGAAATACTGGAATCGCGAACCGTATCTGGGTCTTGGCGCTTCCGCTCATTCGTTCAATGGGACGGCACGCTGGGCTAATACCGCCGAAGCGACCGACTACGTTGTCTCCATCCAAGAGGGACAGCCACCACTTGCTTCCGTGGAAGTGGTGACGCCGGAGCGGGCCCTCGAGGAGACCATGTTTCTGGGCTTGAGAAAGCGATCCGGCATCGATCTTGCCCTGGTGAGCGGGCGGTACGGCGAAGAAATCATCCAAAAGATCGAGCCTAAGATTCGCGCGCTTGAGAACGCCGGGCTGCTCTGCCGGCGCGGGTCGGTGGTGTGCCTGGCCCCGGAAGCGCTGCTGGTCTCGAATGAAGTCTTTCGCGAGTTTGTGGAGTAGCGACCGTGAGAGGATGTTTTATGCCGCGGGAAATGTCGGACACGCCGGAGGCGTCGGAGCTTGAAACCATTGTGGACCTGCGCAGTGATACAGTGACCAAACCCACTCCGGAGATGCGCCGGGCGATGGCGGAAGCGGAGGTGGGCGACGACGTTTACGGCGAAGACCCGACCGTGAACAGGCTGGAAGCCCGGGCGGCCGAAGTCTTTTGCCGCGAGGCAGCCCTCTTTGTCCCTTCCGGCACGATGGGAAACCAGATTGCGATCAAGTGTTTCACCCATCACGGCAACGAGGTCATTTGCGAAGAGGCGGGCCATATTTACAACTATGAGATGGCTGCCATGTCCGCCCTGAGCGGTTGCATCGCGCGGGTGATTCGAGGGCAAGATGGCGTCCTGACCTGGGCCATGATCGAGCCGCAAATTCGGCCCAAGATCTACTACCGCGCCCAGACGGGACTCATCTCGCTTGAGAATACGCACAACATGGCCGGCGGGACGGTCTATCCGCAGGAAATCGCCGACGAGATATGCGGGAAGGCACACGAGCGCGGGCTGCCGGTGCATCTGGACGGCGCGCGCATCTTCAACGCGGCCGTGGCGCAGGGGAAGTCGGTTCGAGAACTCTCGTCCAAGTTCGATTCGGTGATGTTTTGCCTGTCCAAGGGCCTAGGCGCGCCGGTGGGCTCAATGCTGGTGGGTTCGCGCGAATTTATCGAGAAGGCTCGCGTCTATCGAAAAATGTTCGGCGGCGGGATGCGCCAGGCAGGCGTGCTGGCAGCGGCGGGTTTGATTGCGCTCGAAAAGATGCCGCAGCGATTGGTGAAGGACCACCAGAACGCCAGAAGGCTTGCCGAAGGCCTTGCTTCCATCCGCGGGATTCGCATCGACGCCGCCAAGGTAGTGACCAACATCGTCATCCTCGACGTCAAGGATACGAGCAAAACCGCCGCGCAGGTTTCCTCAGCAATGAAGGAACGAAAGATCCTTGCCAATCCCACCTCGGCTTTCACGCTGCGCATGGTGACTCATCTGGATGTGGACGAATCCGGCATTGAGCGCGCCCTGGCCGCCATGCGCGAAATTACTCGCAGTTGACGAACGCAGCGCCGGGGTGAACCTGCCTGAAGCGAAGTCGAGCGGGCCCCGCATGTTCGTTTTCTCTGCGCATTTCTGCGTTCGGAGTGTACCCACGACGTTTTTGTCCGGCGTTTCTGCGGCATGGCTTCAAAATCGCTTTGCGTTGACTCGCCCGTGTGGCCGGCGTAGGATGCGCGGCAAAAGGCCTATTTCTCTCGGAGGTACCCCATGGAAATGACGCGGCGGGAATTCTCGAAGATTGCCAGCAAAGCAGCGGCGCTGGGCGCAGGGGCTGGCTTTTTCTCCTTCCTGGATGAACCGGCCGGCTTCGCACAAGATGTGTTGGATTCCCCGGCGGCGGCGAAGATCCACAAATACATCGAGCAGCACGAGGCCGAACACGTTGCCCGCATCCAGGAATTCTTGCGGCTGCCGAGCGTTTCAAGCTGGGGCTGGGGCACAAAGGTCGCCGGTCGGGAGAACATGCGGGAATGCGCCGACTCGCTGATCGGGATGTTCAAGAAGATGGGTTGCCAGTTCGCCGAACTGGTGAAGACTGACGGCTTGGCCGGCGTCGCGGCGGGCTATGACAGCGGCGCGAAGAAGACGATTTCCCATTATTTCATGTATGACACGCAACCCTTCGACGAAAAGGAGTGGTCTTCGCCGCCGCTCGCCGCCAACGTCGTTGACCGGCCGCCATTTGGCAAGACGATCATCGCCCGCGGCGCCATCAACTCGAAGGGGCCGCTGGTGGCCTTTCTGAACGCGTGCGAATCCATCATCGCTGTCGAAGGCAAGCTGCCCGTGAACATTCTTTTCACCTGCGACGGCGAAGAAGAGCAGGGCTCACCGCACTTCCATCAAGTGCTCCACCCCTACCTGGACCGGCTGAAAAAGTGCCACGCCCACCTGGGTGCGGGGCCGTCGCAGAACAGCCAGGGCCAGGTCTCGATGGCACTCGGCAACAAGGGCATCGCCTATTTCGAGCTCGAGTGCCACGGCGGGCGCTGGGGCCGCGGGCCGCAGAAGATCCCGATTCACTCCTCGCGGAAGGCCATCCTCGATTCACCGGTGTGGCGGCTGGTGGACGCTTTGCGGACACTCTACGACCCGGCCGCCAACCGCATCCTCGTGCCCGGTTACTACGACGCCATCGCCCCGCCCACCGCGGAAGAGGAAATGCTCATCGCTACGCTGATTCAGAAAATCGGCGGGCGCGCGCTTGCCTCGGACAAGGAAAACGCCAAGGCATGGATGAACGACTGGAATGACCTGGAGGCGATCCGTCACCTGACGTTCGACACCACGTTGAATATTGACGGCGTTTGGGCTGGTTATACCGGCCCTGGCGTGGCCACTATCCTGCCCGAGAAGGCGACGGTGAAGATTGACTCGCGCCTGGTGCCCAACCAGGAGATCGACAAGCAGATCGCGCTCGTTCGGCAGCACTTCGACCAGAAAGGCTTCGGGGAGATCGAGCTGCGGAAGATGGGCGGGGGCGACGAATGGTCGCGCACCTCGGTAAAGGCGCCGGCGGTGCAGGCGGTGCTCAGCGTCTATAAGCGCTATGGCATCGAACCGGCCATCTGGCCGCGCGCAGCGGGCTCGAGCCCTCAGGCGCAGTACACCCGCCCGCCGCTCAATCTCCCGGCGGCATCGGGCGGGCTGGGCCATGGCGGTCGCGCTCACTCGATTGACGAATATTTCGTCGTCGAGGGCAACGAGAAAGTGGCCGGACTGGTGAAGTGCGAGCAGTCTATGGTGGATATCCTCTACGCATACGCGCACTGGCCGGAATAGCTCCTGGGTCCGCCGGCGTGCGGAAGAGATGTCTCTGGCAAAGCGCCGTTACGGGCTCTTAGGATTGCTGGCAGCGTGAAGTTGGGAATCAATCAGGCGTTTGAAGCGGGCGTAGTCGCCGACGCCGCTGATGAGCCGACCGTTGATAAGAAACGCCGGGGTCCCGTTAACGCCCACCCCGTCGCCCTCGGCTCGTTCGGCATTCACGGCTGCCTCGGTCTCCCGCTTTTCCGTGCAGCGGCGGAGTCTTTCCACATCCCATTTTTGCTCGCGCGCGAAGTTAAGGACCATCTCGCTCAGGTTCGCTGGCGAAATTTCCTTCTGCCGCTCAAAAAGGTAGTCGTGAAGTGTCCAGAAGGGTTGGTTGCCCTGCCGGTAGGCGCATGCGGCGGCAATGGCCGCAGGCTGCGCCCAGGGATGGATTTCGGTCAAGGGATAATTCTTATAGACGAAGCGGATGCGGTCACCATAGTCAGCCATCAGCCGCTGGTAAATCGAGCGATATGCCACGCTGCAAAAGGGACACTGAAAATCGGAGTATTCCACAACCGTGACGGGCGACGCCGGGTTGCCGCGTGAGGGAACGTCTTTCAAGTCGATGCGCTCGCGCGTTTCGGCAAACGGGTCTTTGGTCATGTCATAGAGGCGGTCAAGAATAAGCCACCGGCCGTCGGTGGAAAGATGCACCGTGAATGACTGGACCCGACCAGCCGAACCAATTTCCAGCTTGCCGCGCAGGAACCCGGGCGGGCCGCCGGACTTCAAATTT